>JBIHZP010000022.1:0-10933 GCA_044231315.1 Daejeonella sp.
AAAGCGCATTAAGCTGATTAATCATACCCAATTTTTGATCAAGAAACCACCACGCAGCCCCAAATTGCATTTTCCCTGCTACCGTACCATCATTAAAATTACCGGCCATGGCCGCTAGCATTTCATTGTCTGCCGGATTGAGATTATAAAGAATGGTTTTAGCCAATTTATTTGAAGAATCAAGTTTATTTAAGAATTTGGAAAGGCTTTTTGCCTGAGAGAAATCTCCGATAGAATCGAATCCAGTATCAGGCCCCAACTCGTTTAAGAGTCTAGAATTGTTATTTCTTAATGCGCCTACATGATATTGCTGCACCCATCCCTTTTCATGATCCCAATGTGCAAGGTTAATCAGCATACAAGACTTAAATTTTAAAGCTTCTGAGTTGCTTAAGCTATGGCATGCCAAAACCTTTTGGAAGATAAACTCAATTTCACTATCGCTATATTCTTCGCAATAAAAATGCTCCAGACCATGATCAGAGACAGTACAGCCGTTTTCGGCAAAAAAATCATGGCGACTTTTAAGAGCTTCCAAATAGGTTTTAAAATTATGAATTGCTAAGCCTGAAACTTCACTTAATTTCTGAACATATGCCTGAAGTTGTTCCACATCTTCGGTAAACATGGCTTTGTCTGGGCGGAATGAAGGTAAAACCTTGGTTGCAAAACCATCAGTTTTAATTTTTCGATGTGAAAGCAAATCATCTAGAGGATCATCTGTTGTGCCAATACTTTCCACATTTATCTTTTGAATAAGTCGCCGCACGGAATATTCGGGAGTTTGAAGTTTAGCCGTACATTCATCATATATTTTTTTTGCGGTTGCTGGAGATAGTATATCATACACATCAAAATATCGCTGTAACTCTAGGTGAGTCCAGTGATATAGTGGGTTTCTTAAAGTATAGGGGACTGTCTCAGCCCACTTTTCAAACTTTTCAAAGTCGCTAGCATTGCCCGTAATATATTTTTCAGCAATCCCATTGGCACGCATTGCACGCCATTTATAATGGTCGCCATAAAGCCAAACCTGAGTTAGATTTTCAAAATTTGAATCCTCAGCAATTTGATTGGGTGGTAAATGGCAATGGTAGTCGATGATTGGTAATTGAGCAGCAAAATTATGGTAAAGCGTTTTTGCTGTACTCGTTTCTAATAGAAAATCTTGATCTAAAAATTTCTTCATTTGGTCATTTTACTATATGATGTTGTTGTCAATTATTATAGTTTATATAAAAAAATGTGCTTTTAAGAATATTTTATTCTCTAAATGAGTCGTCAATCAATTAGGATTCATTTTGTGAATTTATAAATTATTGGTCAAAAAATTGCATGCTGATTAATTCCCTATTCGGATTCAAACAAAATTTTCTTTACGGAGTTTTCAGTGTAGTATTTTGCTGATGAAATCACTAACAACTATTATAATAGGATTTGTACTATGTGCCGCTTTAATTACTTATAGCGGGACAAGGTTATCCAAGTACGGAGACATCATTGCTGAATTGACAGGAATGGGCAAGGCCTGGATGGGTTTGATTGTGATGGCCGCAGTTACTTCGCTTCCAGAATTATTTACAGGGTTTAGTGCTATTGTATTGATTGATTCGCCAGATATTGCTGTTGGAAGTATTATGGGAAGTTTATCCTTTAACCTGCTCATATTAGCTGTTTTGGATTATTTTGTTCCTGGGAAACCTCTATCATCAGTAGTTACTAAAAGTCACGTTTTAGCCGGATTCTTTGGCATGATTCTCATTATTATATCAATAATCGGAATTCTTTATGGTAATCTCATGCCAGACATTGGCTGGTTTAGCACCTTTCCAGTTCTATTAATTTTAATTTATATTATTACCATCAGGGTGATTTATAAGAATGAACAAAAGTTTGCCAGAGAAACAAATCAAGCAAGTGCATTAGATTTTAATAAGAAATACAGAGACATTAATTTAAGGGTAGCCATTAGAAGATATGTGCTTTATGCAAGTCTAGTGGTAATTGGATCCTTATTATTGCCTTATTTTGCCGACAATCTTGCCAAAATTACTGGAATGAGTCAATCCTTTGTAGGCACTCTTTTAGTGGCCGCAACAACCTCCTTACCTGAATTAGTAATTTCCATTGCAGCTGTGCGAATAGGCAGCATAGATATGGCCCTTGGCAATCTTCTGGGAAGCAATATTTTCAACATGCTCGTTCTTGCCTTTAATGATCTTCTGTACACAAAAGGTGAATTATTACTTACAAGCGATCCCAATCATGTACTTAGCGGACTAGTAACTTTGCTAATGACTGCCGTTGTGGGAATTAGCATTTTAATAGGACCCACAAAAAAGAGATTCGTTTTAGGAATTGATGCCCTAATATTAATTATACTTTACCTCTCACTAATCATAGCATTATACCATTTAGGCTAAATTAAAGGGCATTAAATGCCTAAATGAGGTATATCAAGAGAAAGAAGCAAGCAGTTTTATTTCATTTCTATACAAAATTATCCTCTGGTCATTCTCAAGCTGTTTTAATAGTCTAGAAATAACAACCCTAGATGTGGCAAGCTCATCAGCAATTAAGCTATGCGATGCTTTAATTACGCTTGAGCCAGTCATGCGTTGTTTTTCTTTTAAATAAGCGATTAGCCGTTCATCCAATTTATGAAAGGCAATGCTTTCAATCGATTTTAATAATTCGATGAAGCGCTCATTGAAACTGCGCATAATATAATTTTTCCAACTTGGATAGGCACATAGCCAATCATCTAATTTGAGATGAGGAATAGCGATAAGTTCCACATAATCTTCGGCAACGGCTTTAACCTCACTTTTTTTGGCTTCTAAGCAACAGCTATAAGCCATTGAACAACTTTCATTATTTGATAAATAGTACAATAGAATTTCATTATCCTTTTCATCAAGACGCGATACCTTCACAGTGCCCTTCAAAACAATTGGCATCATCCGAACATATTTGCCATAATCCATAATCAAATCACCCTCATTAAAGGTTTGAAAGATTCCGAACTGTTGTATTTCTTGAATGAGTTGAGGTTCAAAAATACTTTTTAGCTTATCTAAATTGGCTACCATTAGAAATGAAAGTTTAAAACAAAGTTAGACTGAAACATATTGACCTTATTGATTATCATTTTAGTGTTCCCATAGGTTTCGCCAGCATTAAATTTAGCTACCAAAAGAAGCTGAGCTTCAAGACCTTGTAATCCTCTATCAAAGGTATATCTAAAATCACTATTAATTTGGGAATACGAAGGCATTCCATATTTATTTAAAGCATAGTTTTTTACATCAGGTAATTTATAATATCCAGCGGCTACGGATGTTTTAAACCTGGTATGAGGGACTTTATAATCAATTTTTGCCATGATTGCATGTAAATCCCCATATCCTTCATTTCGTTCACGGGGCAAGAAGGTGAAGAAAGGATCGCGACCCCACTCACGAGGAAGTAGATAACGGCCTTTTTCAGTAATACGATTATAATTTAAGGAAGTCTCCAAATTTTTATTCTTCAGAGCAATTTTAGCGCCAAAGCTCAATGATTTTCCATCTTTCAAGAAATAACTAGCCGATTGATTATGATTACCTCCATCATTTATTGCATTCTGTTGTATAATTTGAGCCGCTACAATCAAATCAGAATTGTTTTTTAGAGGTAAAACAAGATCAGATTGCAGCATGGCTGTATTAAACACATTTTCAGTGTACATGTCCCAAAGCTGAAATTTCAAATGTTTAGTGATATCACTTTTTAGAGCCAATAAAGCAACACCCTTACTTTCAATTTTATTAGCATATTGAGATGGAGTACCATCCGGATTTAAACCGGTAGAATAAATACCAATTGTTTCGCCTACAGGATACCAGCGAGTGGTGCTACGCGGGGAAATAGAATAAAGCCAAGCACCCTCAATTTTAAGGCCCTTGATTTCATTTAACTCTGCCCAAATACCATCTACACCAGTTGGTCTCATTCTCCCGTCTTGAAGATTAATAAATGGGGTATTTAATAATTGTCGACCAAAAATTAAGGATGATTTCTTAAAATTATATTTGAGGTAAAACTCTTCAAGGCGGTCAATATCCGACTTATTACTAGGATCCTCTATGTCAAATAAACCAATCTCATACCGGTTAAATTGCCCGCTTTGAAGATCCGGCTTAGTCATATCCGAAGAGCCAATGTTGAAAATATAAAAGCCACTCAGGGCAAATTGGAAATTATGAAATTCTGCCGTTTCAAACCTTAAACCACCACCTGCAGCATTTGCGTAATAATCGGTTAACTCTCCTTCATTTACGGTATTCATAAAGAAATACCTAAAATGACCTTGTACAGTCCCCCCCTTAAAAGCCCCAAGAATGGAGCTACTATCCGCCGAATTTATTTTTTTACCCTTATACATTTCAGGACGCTCATTCACGTCCTGATGCTGTGCACTTACTTCACTAAGACTAAAAAAAACAAGGCATAGCGATGCCACATAGAAAAATGATTTCATTTAAATTGATTTAATTAAAAAGGTAGAATTTGGATTTACAACTTGATATAACTCCAGCCCTCTTGTTGTTTTTTTGCGATTTCTAAAACTCCGGAGGTTACAGTACTAGCTCCTGCAACTATCTGATCCTTAGTGATATTTTTCTTTTTCATGGAAAATTCACAAGCTAAAAAACTCACTCCTTTAGCTGCATACATTTTGATATCGTCCTGAATAACACATGTATTTTTAACGAGCATGTTTAATCCTCCTCCATGGCAAACCACTTCGAATTTGGTATCAGGTGCAACACTGTAGTAATTTTTTAATTGGCTCATCAAGGTCTGATGAATCAAGGTATCAGCAGAGGTGAGCTGAAAAACGATTTTTAGTCCCTGGTAATTTGCAGAACCATTTCCATCATTTTTAGTTTGCGCATTCAAGCCGATTGAAGAAACAAACAAGAGAGCAAGCAGAAGAATTTTTTTCATGTTATTTAAATTAACTAAATTGATAATCTACCCCAGTAACCTGTGTAAGCAATTTTTGCGGAGCATCTAGTACTTTCGCAGACATTGGTGGCTCTGGACTTACTGGTGAATTTACCTTTAAATAATCTTTTAACACAGAGTGCAATGTAAAAGGTGTATTACTTGCATTAGCCACACCCCTCATTCTGCAAAGCATATCTAGAGGATCACCATCACGCTCACATGCACAGACACGGTATATCTTACTCATATCCAATGGCTTACCATTAACTTCAGCACTTTGCACACGCTTTCCATTCTCAGCAAAAGCATTGAAAGTTATTTTCATTCCTTTAAATTTAATAAGCCATCCGCCTAAGCGTTGAGAAGCATCTATCGCGAAAACATTGTTTAACTCTTTCTCAAGCCAGTCTGCAATTTGTTTCCCCGAAACTGAACCCGTTCTTACCACACTATCTACCGGCAACATGTCGTAGATATAACCATTAGTGATTGGAATATTTCCTGTTTCGTCAGTTGTTGCATTTGGCGGACAGAATCTAAAGCCATTCGATAAAACGATATCAGCTTCCTTGATCTTCCATTTTAAGGCATCTAAAATAAGAGTGTCAATTGTGTTTTCAATTACAAAATAGCGGTAAAGTGGAATGGTGCTATAACCAGCAATGGTGTTGATATCCTTTTCAAAGGGGACTTCATGTTCTTCTAACAAGCGATTAACATTTTTATCCGCCTTAATTTTCTTTGGGTCCATTTCTACCAAAGTATAATCGTCTTGAACAACCTTGCCATCCTTAATTTTAAGATCAAGTTTGCCAACAAATGAACCAAATGCACCAGGTTCAACCACCTTTGAATATTTACACTGTATAGGTTTACGCACACGCTCATGAGTATCACCACCTAAAATATAGTCAACACCCTCACATTCGGGGAGATTAGCAATATGTATTTGTTGTGAAAGGCCCAGATGAGATAACAACAAAACGTAGGCACATTGCTCCTGATTTCTTAACACATCTACATAATGAGCAAGGTTTTCTTCTGGTTTGGTATAAATTATGCCTTTGCTATAGCTCGGCGACTGCCTTACAGGAACTAAAGGGTCGGTATATCCGATAAAACCAATTTTTACACCCTTGACATTCCAGATGTGATAAGGCTGAAAAATCAGTTCCCCTTTTTTCCCATCACCGAGATCATGGTACATATTGGCACAAACTTTAGGCGCATTTAAAGAGCCCAGTAAGGTCTGCATGGCTTTTTTATAATAAACAACCTCCCAGTTACCCGGCAGATAAAGATCGTAGCCAAGCTCATTTAAGACTGGAATCATTGCTTTACCGCTCGTTTTTACTGAAAGCTCACTGCCCTGAAACATATCGCCCGTATCAAGAATAAAGGTGTCAGGATTTCTTTTCTTCTCTTTCTTTAGGTAGGTAGCGAGATGAGCGTAGCCCCCTGTTTTACGAAAAACAGCTTGCTCATTCTCCCAAAATAGTTCATCATGGGGATGATTCTGGCAATGTACATCTGTAGTTTGTAGGATGGATATGGTAAATTCCGATTCATTTATACCATCAATCGGATTTTCAGAAAGTTCATTCGCTATTGAAGTAATTGGATTTGCAGTAAAAATGGCTGCCCCTGCGCCCATTGCTCCTACTTTCTTTAAAAAACCTCTTCTATTATTTTCCATAAATTATTTTTTGGGCCAAAATCTAATTACTTTGATTTATCAGCGTCTTCTAATTTCTTTTTTTCTTGAGCAATTGGCTTGAAAGGTCCAAGTTTATGTTGCTTCTCCGAGAATTGATCTGCATAAGGGCCAAATGGATGATCGATAGGCTTTTTAGACTTATCTGGCCAATCTTTAGGCACATTAATATGTGGACGAGTTTGCGAATTAACATAAGCAGCAATATCCCAAGCCTCCTCATCCGTTAATTGAGGGTTATCGTGTGTTGCACCGATAGGCATATTATATTTCACATATTTTGCGAAATTGGAAATTCGATAAAGTCCCGCGCCATCATTATAACTATTCTTACCCCATAGAGGCGGGAATGTATATTCCGATTTGTCGGGATTGAGTATACCGGAACCATCGGATTGATGACAGCTCACACATTTTAATGTATAAACCTCTTTCCCTTTTATAGGGTCAGCAGCTCTGTCTAGAAAAGCCAAATCTTTAAAGCCCGAACCGGCCGCTTTTTCACCTTTTGGAACATTAGATCCTAAGAAATTTATGTAAGCTACAATTGCCTTCATCTCTCTAGAATTTGTATCTAAGGCAGAGCCATTTAGACTTCTTTCAAAGCAGTCGTTTACCCTTTTTGGAATATCTTCAACACCGCCACTTCGCGCTCGAAATTTAGGATATAAAGAAGTTACAGAACCGTAATTATTGCCAAAAATGGCAGTTCCAGCTTGTAGGTGACAATTTTGGCAATTCATACCATTACTTATCTGTCCTACAGAACCATTAGGCCCTAAATATTTAGCCGTATGCGCGATTAGGTCCTTGCCATATTCTACATTTTCTTTCTCTGCCGCATCAGCGATGGTGCTAGTTTCAGGAGCAATCCAAAATTCTTGAACAATTGTCTTTACTTCCGCAAGAGTGGCAGGCACATCTTCCAAAGTAAGTTCCGGACTTTCCGGTAGATTGCTGATATAATATCCTATGGGGATAGCAACCATTGCTGCAATTAATAAAACCATCGCAAGGATGAGCTTATTAATCACTGAAAATAAATCGTTTAATAAATTTTTATCGTCCTGCTTCTCAGACATAAGCTACATGATTAATGAGGTAATTTACTTTTTACTACACCATATAAATAAGTCCCAACCAAGGCAAAGAAAAATACAATTGCCATTGCCCAGTAACCATAACCCACGTTAACAACCATTGGTCCGGGGCAAGCACCACTAAGCGCCCAACCCAATCCGAAAATACTACCCCCAATAAGGTAACGGTAAACAGATTTATCTTTCGGGCTAAACAAAATTGGATTACCCGAAAAGTCACGAATTTTGAATTTTTTGATCAATGCCACACCAGCTACACCCAATGTTACTGCCGTGCCGATGATTCCATACATGTGGAAAGCTTGAAAACGGAACATTTCCTGAATTCTAAACCAAGAAACGGCTTCAGATTTGGTCATTACAATACCAAATACGATACCTAAGAGAAGGAATTTAATTAATTTCATTGTTTAAAATATTAAGGGCATTATTAAAAAAGTCATGATTAGTCCGCCCGCAAAAAAGCCAATTACAGCTATTAGAGACGGTAATTGCAAATCCGACAAACCAGAAATTGCATGTCCGGAGGTACAACCACCCGCATAACGAGAACCGAATCCGACCATTAAGCCGCCAAGGGCAAGAATCAAAAACCCTTTTAGGGAAAACATGGCATCGAGGCCAAAAATTTCATCGGGCTGTAAAGATTCAGGAGCAGAAATACCCAGTTTGGATAAGTCTTGAATAGTTTCTTGTGAAATCTGAACTGGAGCACCGGTATCCAGAAACTGCTTGGTTAAAAAACCACCCAAAACAGCCCCAATTAGAAATACGATATTCCACATTTGTCCGCGCCAGTTGAAATCAAAAAATTTGTTCGTTTTTCCTAGTCCCGCAGCAGCACAAATTGTTCTAAGGTTAGATGAAAAACCAAAGCATTGTCCGAAAAATAAAAGGAAAAACATAATACCCGCAATCAATAGTCCCGAAAACCACCAAGACCAGGGTTGTGTTAAAAATTCAATCATTAGTATTAGTTATTTAGATGAAATGAAATAATTGGTTTAAAAAGATGATTAATAAGCTTCTCTGTTGCACTTTGATGAAACAAGCCTCCTTTACCATGAGTGCCAATGCAGATTAGATCCATATTATTCATTTGATTAAAATGAATAACCCCATTTTCCACATCTTTATCATTAATTAAATGGCAGGCATAGTTTTCAATGTTATTCAATTCGGCAAATTGCTTCATATCGGCTTCAGCTTTAGTCTTTTCAGACTCCACCTGACCAGAGGTAATTTGCAATAAATGAACCTTAGTACTAAAAGCTTTAATCAATTTATGCAATAAAGTTAAACCTTCGTTTTTAGGATTTATAAAGTTATGTACAAGCAATACATTCTCTATCTGAAGATCTGAGCGGTCACACATTAAAGATAGCAAAGGAATCTGAGACTTACGAGCAATAATCTGTGCTTCTGTACCCGAAACAATTTCTTTTATTCCACTGGCGCCTTTAGTACCCATTACAATCAAATCGAAGGCATTAGAATTGGAGAAATTTAAAATAGCATCCGTTGTTTTGCCGAGCACTAAATGAACATTTATTTGATTTCCATAAAGGGCCTTCAAATTATCAAGCTTTCTTAACGCAATTTCTTTTTGCTTGAGCACATAGTTTACATCAATTTCACCACATGTTTGGATTTCGCCCTTGGTATCCATGGTTACGGTATCCGGCACGTTCAATACATGTAGAAAATGAATATCAGTAGTAATTTTCTCTTCCAGTTTCTTCACCATTAGGTAAGCGAATTCAGCTTGGACAGAAAAATCAGTGGGAATTAGAATTTTTAAACGTTCCATATCAATAGATTAGCTGTGGTTTAATTGCAATTTATATTTTGCCAAGGGCCTTTATTTACCACATTGGTGATACCATGTTGGGCAAGAATAGCCATTGCCATGTTGACACGGTTTCCGCTTCTGCAAACCATGATAATTTCATCGAATCCACGTAATTCATCGATGTGTCCTTCTAATTGATCTAGCGGATAATTTACACTGCATGGAGCATGTCCATCCATATTAAACTCCTCAACTGATCTTACGTCTACAATAATTGATTTCATATTGGGTAAATTTTAATGATAAAAATTGTTGTAAAAAATTATTCATGTCAAAGAATAATAAATTTACAATTTTTAGGCTCTATTTATTTTACAAATTGGTTTACATTTCCTGCAGTTCCTCCATTTACTACGTTGGTGAACCCATTTCTTTGCAAAATAGCTTTAGCCTGTGAGCTTCTATTTCCACTGCGGCAGAATACGATAATTTGCTTTTTGTCTTTGAATTTAGCAATCTGCTTAGAAATATGATCGAGGGGTATATTAACTGAACCTTTTACCTTGGATTGAGCATACTCTTGCGGTGAACGAACATCCACTAAGAAAGCCCCTTCATCAACAAGTGCTTTGAGATCAGGTCTTTCTGATGCCCCGAATAATTTTTTAAAAAAGTTTAACATAATATTTAGATTGAAAATTTGTTAATTACTCCTACTATACCATTTTTGGGAACTACGCCACTTTGACGCCATAAAACCTCACCTTTCTTAAAAAGTATTAAAGTTGGAACACCTTGAACTTGATATTCGGCAGCTGCTTGCGGATTTTTATCTACATCAACTTTTAAAATACTCGCCGCATCGCCTACTTCTTGTTTCACTTCCTTTAAAATTGGGGCCATCACTTTGCATGGTCCACACCACTCAGCGAAAAAATCTACAAGCACTGGCTTGTCGGATTGTATTAATTCATTAAATGTCATGTCTGTATTTTTAAAGTTTTATTTATTAAACCACCTCTTCGTAAGAAATTTCCTTTGAAGCCGATTTTTTTGTTGGAGTTGGAGTAGCACATCCGCCAATACCACAACATGCGGCATTAAAAAGAGCCATTCCTGTGAATAGTAAGCCTGCTAATCCAAATAAAATATCAGAAGCTACAATTGCCTGAACAATAATTGCCAATCCGATTCCTAAGCGTAGAAATCGAACGATATTCCAATTATTTAATAATACATCTTTCATGATTATAGCCTTCTTATATTTATTATTTATACAAAGGTAATGCCTAAGATTTCGATCGTAAGTAACAAAGGTTACAAATGAAATCG
>JBIHZP010000210.1:0-3322 GCA_044231315.1 Daejeonella sp.
CGGCACTCGTCGATAAAACCCTCATGCTCCAGTTTGATGCCAAACCTGGCGACTCCATCAAAGTGGGGGAACTTACTTTTGAAATTGCCGGAATACTGAATAAAGCACCGGGTCAGACAGGTTTTGCTTCTTCCGTAGCACCAATAGTTTATATTCCTTTGGCCTATTTGGAGCAAACGGGACTTTCACAAAAGGGGAGCCGTATCACTTACAATTTCTATTTCAAGTTTTCGGAAAATGTTGATATTAATAAACTTACGAAGAGTTTAGAGCCTAAATTTGAAAAGGCAGAACTCGATTATGAAACAATTGAATCGCGCAAGGAGAACACGGGTCGTTCATTTGAGGACCTTACCGAATTTTTGGCGCTCGTAGGTTTCATTGCCCTGCTTTTGGGTTGCATTGGCGTTGCCAGTGCCATTCACATATACATTCGCGAAAAGATTAATACCATCGCCATTTTACGCTGCCTTGGTGCTAGCGCCAAACAGGCATTTTTAATTTACCTTATTCAAATTATTGGAATCGGATTAATTGGATCTATGCTAGGCTCTCTTCTTGGCACACTCATTCAGCAGGTTTTGCCGGCAGTATTAGCTGATTTTTTACCTGTAAAAATAACCGCAGCCATTTCATGGCTTGCCATCGTACAGGGTATAGTTTTGGGACTCATCATCTCCATTTTATTTGCACTATTGCCCTTGGTTTCGGTACGAAATATTTCTCCACTAAACACATTGCGACTATCTTTTCAGGAAACATCCTTATTTAAGGATCCGCTGAAATGGTTAGTGTATTTCTTAATTGTTTTATTTGTTTTTGGATTCAGCTACTTGCAGATGAGCTCCTTGAAGCAGACATTTTTCTTCACTGGTGGAGTGCTGGCAGCATTTATTATCTTAACGGCCCTGGCTTATGCTTTGATGTGGGTGGCAAGACGCTTTTTTCCGTCTTCATGGGGCTATTTATGGCGTCAAGGATTTGCAAATTTATTTAGGCCCAATAATCAGACCTTAATTTTGGTGGTTTCCATTGGTTTAGGAACCGCTTTTATTTGCACGCTCTTTTTTGTACAAGGAATATTAATCAATAGTGTCACGCTTTCATCAAGTAAAAATCAGCCGAACATGATACTTTTTGATATTCAAAGCGATCAGCAGGTGGCCGTTGCAAATCTGACAAAAAGCATGAAATTGCCTGTTATTCAGCAAGTTCCGATTGTAAATATGCGCATTACTGAAATTAACGGACGTACTGCGGCGTATTATAAAAAGGATAGTTTAAATATGGCTGCCATGCGCGCCCTGGATCGTGAATTCCGCGTTACCTATCGGGATAGTTTGAGTGATTCGGAGGAGATTATTGAAGGTAAATGGATTGGGAAAGTGGAGGCAGGAAAGCCGATTTATGTTTCGATTGAAGATGCCTATGCCCGCCGAATTGGTGTCAAAGTTGGCGATGAGCTTAAATTTAATGTTCAGGGGGCGCCACTGAAGGCAATTATTGGAAGTACCAGAAAAGTGGATTGGAATCGTATTCAGACTAATTTTCTTTTGATTTTTCCGGCAGGTGTGCTTGAAGCAGCACCTCAATTTCATGTACTTTTAACGCAGGTGCCCTCCGATGAGGTATCGGCAAAATATCAACAAGCTATTGTTCGTACATTTCCTAATATTTCTATGATTGATCTCGGCCTGGTATTGAGTGTCCTCGACGAAATTCTTGATAAAATGGGTTTTGTTATTCGCTTTATGGCTGCTTTTAGCATCATTACTGGATTAATTGTGCTAATTTCATCTGTCTTAATTAGCAAATACCAACGCATTCGGGAAAGTGTTCTACTACGAACCATTGGCGCTAGTCGTAAACAAATATTGATTATTACGGCTCTCGAATATTTTTTCCTTGGTGCTTTGGCAGCAGGTGCGGGAATTATTTTGTCGCTGATTGCCAGTTGGGCATTAGCGGTTTTTAGCTTCGAAACTAGCTTCAAACCGGAACTCTTACCTGTGCTTTTACTTTTCCTTTTAATCACTTCTTTAACCGTATTTATTGGCTTATTTAATAGCAGGGGCATATTAAACAGGCCTCCTTTGGAGGTGTTGAGAAGTGAGATATGAGATATGAGAAGTGAGATATGAGATATGAGAAGTGAGATATGAGATATGAGATTTGAGATCTTCCTGTGGTCGATTCTCACCCTAGCACTAACATATGCGACTAAAAATTAAAGCCAATCTAAAATATATGTCATCCCGAATCCTGCCCTTCAGTAGGTGAGGGACCTTCGTAAAAACCAATAAAAATTTGCTTTGCAACTACTATTTCCTTCACTCCGTTCAGGACGACATGTGCGTGGCGACTAAAAATTAAAACCAATCTAAAACGAATGTCATGCCGAAACTTGCCCTTCAGCAGGTGAGGCACCTTCGTAAAACGAGGAGCAAATTTGGATTAGTAAACGCACACGCGGCACGTGTGCGCCAGCATAACCGAAATCTGCAATATTATTCTGCCGTAAAAGCAATTAATGCTTTTTTAATCCTCAAAATCGTCTCCTCTTTTTCAATAAGTACGGCAATATCAAATACCCCCGGACCGAATTTACCACCTACCAGCATTACTCTGAAGGGAAGCATTAATTCGCCTGCTTTGATATTCTTTTCTTCCGCCAAAGCTTTGAAAATAGTTTCCAGATTTACAGCCTCCCATTCCTCAGAAATCAAAATTGATTCATAGGTTTTGATCAGCTCATGAAAGAATTCGGTTTTGGCATCGGTCCATTTTGGTTTTACTGCATTCGTATCAAAAGTTTCTGGCGCTTCGAAGAAGAAGGATGCCTGCTCCCAAAAATCTTGAAGAAAAGTCATGCGCTCTTTAACTGTCGCTAAAACCTTTTCAAAGTAGTCGTTATCTGCTATTTGAATTCCTCTCTCTTGAAGAATAATCAATACCTGTTCTTTAATATCCGCTATTTCTGCCTTCTTAATATATTCATGGTTAAACCATTTTGCTTTTTCAAAATCGAATTTTGCACCCGCCTTACTCACTCTTTCAATGCTGAATTTTTCAATCAATTCATCCATGCTAAAAATCTCCTGCTCTGTTCCATCATTCCATCCCAATAGAGCAAGCATATTCACAAATGCTTCAGGAAGGTAGCCCATCTCCCGGAAACCGCGAGTAGTTTCACCGGTTTTGGCATCGGTCCAATTCATCGCATATACCGGAAAACCTAGTCTATCGCCATCACGCTTACTTAATTTACCATTTCCATCGGGCTTTAAAATGAGGGGTAAGTGTACCCATTGCGGCATATCTG
>JBIHZP010000209.1:0-3322 GCA_044231315.1 Daejeonella sp.
CAACCTATACTACTTGGAATTTGCAGTATAATTGGAAAGAGCAGCCCCTACAATTCAGGATGCAGATTACAGGTGAAAAAGGCAGCGTGAAAAATATTAAAATGCAAATCGATAATTATAAGGAACTATTATTCCCAATTGAATTGACTGCAGGTGAAAGCCTGGTTTCTGATGGCACTGAAATGGTTCGAGTTTATGACAAAAATGGAAAGCCCAAAAGCACCTTCAAACTTAGTACTAGTCCGCCACGTATTTCATCAGGATCCCATCTCATTTTAATTGATTCCGACTACCCTGAAGATGATAGTCCGAAGATCGAAGTACAGTTTAAAGGGCTGGACAAAATGGAGAATATTGAAATTTCAAAACTTTAATGTTAAAAATCAATCATTTGATTTCGGGATTGTTTTTCACTTTCCCTTTTCACTATTTATTGATTCCTCTAATATAAATTCAGGCTTGTTGTTATTCGAAAAATCAGGACGATAGATATAAAAAAGCTCAAATCCTTTCATTTGCATATTTTCATTTAAATTTAGCTTGTTTCCTTCTATTCACTAGAAGAATTTATTAAGCTTTCAAAAGAAATATAAGTTTACGTATGAAAAAGAAAATATCCAGTTTAATTGCCTTCATGCTAATTACCATAGCTACCAAGGCCCAAATATTACCTCTGAAAGAGCAGGCCAGAATTATCGATGAGGTATTGGCTGATAGATTAAACAATCTCCTGCCCTCACTTATGGAAAAAAATAAGATTGATATGTGGGTGATTGTCTCCAGAGAATACAATGAAGATCCAATTATTAGAACCATGCTTCCAGCAACTTGGTTGAGTGCCAGACGCCGGACCATTCTTGTGTTTTATAATAACCCGAATACTAAAGTATTTAAGAAAATAGCCATTGCCAGATACAATGTTGGTGATGAGATTGAAGCGCAATGGGATATGAAAAAGTTCCCCGACCAATGGGATGCATTGAATGATATAATTGCACAATATAAACCCGAAAAAATTGCCTTAAACACCTCCAAATATTTTGGGCAGGCCGATGGGATCGATCATACCGATTATGAGGAATTGACACAAAAACTTTCTGCATCCGATAAGTCTAAAGTGGTTTCTGCTTCTGATTTGGCAGTAGCATGGTTAGAAACAAGAACTCCACGTGAAATGCAGATCTACCCTCAATTGAACAGCATAAGCCATAAAATTATTGCGGAAGGATTTAGCAGTAAAGTGATCACTCCCGGCATTACCACGAGCGACGACCTCGTATGGTGGTTTAGGCAGAAAGTAAATGACATGGGATTATCCACCTGGTTTCATCCTTCAGTCAATATCCAGAGAAATGACAATGTCAATTTTGATCATTTAAAAGCATTTTCAAAAGAATCAAAAGATCAGGATAATGTAATCAGGACAGGTGATTTATTGCATGTAGATTTTGGCATTAGCTACCTTCGTTTAAATACCGATGTTCAGGAGCATGCCTATGTACTTGCACCCGGGGAAAAGTCAGCACCAGCCTTTTTAACTGAAGGATTATTAAAAGCAAACCGCTTACAGGATATTTTAACGAGCCAGTTTAAAGAAAACAGAACCGGGAACCAGATTCTGGCAGCTGCCCTAGCTCAGGCAAAACAAGAAAATATCAATGGAACAATCTATACCCACCCGCTTGGCTTTCATGGTCATGCTGCGGGGCCAACTATCGGACTTTGGGATCAGCAAAATGGTGTTCTAGGTAGTGGAGATTATCCAATGCATTTTCAAACAGCCTATTCGATAGAATTAAATGCGGCTATTGATGTGAAAGAATGGAATAAGCAGGTACGTTTTATGTTGGAACAAAATGGATATTTTGATAAAAATGGATTCTGGTACATTGATGGTCGTCAGACTAAATTACACTTAGTGGGTGGCGGGAATAATTGAGTTGTAAGTTTTAAGTTGTCAGTTGTAAGTTGACAGTTGGCTGAGGCTCTCGAAGTCAAGCACGCAACATCTAAAAGAGTAAATTTATAGCCAATTCCAATTCTGTCTTTTTATCCTTGCTCCTTGCTCCTTATTCTTTGCTCCAAAAAGATCCTTAATAAATAATTAAAACAAAAACTTCTTATTTTGTTTTAACAGGCGCTTCCACCAAAACCTCCTGTAATTCCGGAATTTCTTCAGCAAGGATTTCGGGGGTATTACTGATTGCTAATTGATAGGCATTCTCATCAAATTCGTTTTCACTTTTTGCAATAACAATGGTCGCAACACCATTCCCAATCAAATTGGTGATTGATCTGGCTTCCGACATAAAGCGGTCAACTCCCAATAAAATAGCAACATTTTCAACAGGCATGATTTTAAGAGCTACGAGCGTAGTGCTTAGCACAATAAAGCCGCTTCCAGTTACTCCAGCAGCACCCTTTGAGGTGAGCATTAATACGCCCATTGCGGTAATCTGCTGTGTAACGGTTAAATCAATTTGATATACTTGAGCTAGAAAAATCAGGGCCATCGACAAATAAATAGAGGTGCCATCCAGGTTAAAGGAATAACCTGTTGGAATTACAAGTCCTACCACCGACTTAGAGCAACCAAATTTCTCCATTTTTGAAAGCATGCTCGGCAATACCGATTCGGACGAGGAAGTTCCAAGCACCACTAAAATTTCTTGGCGGATGTATTTAAGATATTGCCATAAACTGAATTTATATAAATATGCAATCAGATTTAATATGCCAAATATAAAAAGGAAACATGTTAAATATACAGCTATCATAATCTTACCCATTGGCAAGAGCGTTGAAAGGCCATAGGTTCCAATGGTATAGGCCATACCTCCAAATGCGCCTACAGGTGCCAGTTTCATGATGAACTTCATCATATTGAAGATAACTTGTGAGAGGCGCTCAAAGGTGGCTAATAAAGGTGCCGCAGATTCATTCATTCTGCTTAGACCAAAACCAAATAAAATAGCGAAAAACAATATTTGTAAGATGTCACCCCTACTAAAAGAATCAATGATATTGTTCGGAATTATATTCGCTATAAATTCTATCCAATTGATACTTTCTGTGGCAAGTGGTGTATTTAATTTTTGATTATTTACAATTGGTATTACACCTTTTCCAGGCTGAAATACGTTCGCCACTACTAAACCTATAAAAATGGCGATGGTAGTTATGACTTCAAAATAGAGTAAAGCTTTTCCACCTACGCGACCAACTTTTTTCATGTCGCCCATTTTTGCAATACCAAGCACAATGGTAAAAAATATGATTGGGGCTATTAACATGCTAATCATGTTAATGAAGGTTTTGCTAA
>JBIHZP010000211.1:0-3310 GCA_044231315.1 Daejeonella sp.
ATGCTAAAGAAGCATTATTTAGCTTAAGCTTTTTGCTGAGTTTTGCTGGAATACCATATTCTAATCTAACTTCACGCAACTTAATAAATGAGGCATCGAAACTATTAGATTCAACATTCGCACGTCTATAGTAGTCGCCATAGAATGCTGCCGGTGCTACTTGTCTCGTATTAGGAATGTAAGTACCTCCTGCAACAGCAACAACTCCTTGGCCAACAATATATCCTTCTTCACGGCCATTTAAAGTTTTGGTTAATTTTCCTTGTTCCGCCATTTTATGATGCGTTTGTGAATAAATCATACCACCGTATTGTCCGTCAACTAGGAAACTAAATCTGTAGTTTTTATATTGAAATTCATTACTTAAACCACCTCTCCAGTCAGCATAAGCCCTACCAATATACTGAATTTGTCCCGGTCGTTCTGGCAATCCTGTTGTTCTGTACACAATCTGACCGTCAGGTGCTCTTACAAATCCAAAACCATAAATATCTCCGGTTGTTCCTCCAACGCGAGCTTGAATGGTTGCATTACCGCCATAACCGATATCTTGTTTGTCTGATAAGCCCTCTGCAAGTTCAAGTACTTCATTGTCGTTTTTCGACCAGGTTAATGTGCTTGTCCAGCTGAAATCTTTAGTTTTGATTGGCTTTCCTCCAATTAAAAGTTCAATACCTTTATTTCGAACAACACCAGCATTTAAAACGGCTCTTGAATATCCTGTAGTGGGATCAAGAGGAACATCTAGAATCTGGTTTTTTGTGGTATTACTATAGAACGTAAGGTCCATTGTAAAGCGAGATTTAAATAAGTTGTATTCTAATCCTGCTTCATAACTTGTAGTAATTTCAGGCTTGAAATTTGCGTTATGCAAGGTTGTAGGCACAGATGCAGATGCTGGAAAATCACTTATTCCATAATATTTACTTGTTTTATAGGGGTCTGTGTCATTTCCTACTTGAGCTGCGGATAAGCGAAGTTTCGCATAAGTAACCGCTGTTGGAAGCTTAAATAACTCATTCAGAATAAAACTTGAGCTTACAGAAGGGTAGAAGAAGGAGTTGTTTTGAACTGGAAGGGTACTAGACCAATCGTTACGTCCTGTTACATCCAAAAATATCTTGTCTTTCCATGCAAAGGAGGCAAAACCATAAATACTTTGAACTTTCTTGTTAAGATAGTTCGTATTCATAAGTGCATTGCTTTGTCCGTTACTCAATTTATAAACAGCGGGGATAATTAAACCGTCAACCGTTCCATTAACTCCTGTATAGCGTCTGTTTAGTGAATTTGCTCCTCCAGAAATACTTGCTTCAAAATCTTTGTTCAGTCTTGTTTTATAAGTTAGGAGTACGTCTGTGTTTAATTCAAAATTGAAAATAGTTTGTTGTCTTAAGTATCCTCTTTGGAAGTTTGCAGTACTAAATGGACGGCGCTGATCGCGATCTTCATTAAGCATATCAAAACCGGAGCGAACCATCAGACTTAATTTCTTTGTAAAATCGTAGGTTGCCGACATGTTAGCAACGGTTTTATAATTATTAACGGCATTAGTCATTTCATAAGCAATCAAGAATGGATTGTCAATAAATGAGCTGAATGGGTGTATTTGATCAATTTGTTCCAGCCCTGGTTTCCATATTGGTCTGTACCAATCAAGATCAACATTCGGATTTTGGAAGATCATGAAATAGGAAAGCGATTGATTATTGTATCCCGTTGCAGGAAGATTATCACTCGTTTTGTTGGTGAAGTTAATCTTTGAATTAATTCTAAGCTTTGGTGATAGTTTGAAGTTTAAACTCAAAGCAGCTGTTAAACGTTCATAGCCTGTATTTGGCATGATCCATTCGTTTTTTGAATGAGTTATTGATGCTCTTGCAGTTGCATTTTCGCTACCACCGTCGAAGGATACACTATTAGTGATAGTTGATCCTGTGCGCCAAAAACCAGAAATATTATCTGTGTAAGGCACCCATGGCAGGCGTGTTGCTGATTGTGCCCCTGTTACAGGATCATACTGAAAGTAGGATTGCCCATTAAATTTAGGGCCATAAGCACTACTGGTTCCTGAAGTGCTCGCACCATCTGCTGAAGCTCCATATGAATAATATAGCTCACTGTTAGGTCTAATGGTTGTACCTGTTCCCTGTCCATATTCATATTGCATGTCTGGGTATCTCAATATGTCATTGTAGCTGTAATTTGAATTTATACTTACTCCAATACCTTTACTTTTTTTGGTTCCTGATTTGGTAGTTATGATTAAGGCTCCATTTGCTGCACGACTTCCATAAAGGGCTGCGGCACTTGCACCTTTAAGCACAGTTACGCTTTCGATATCGTCAGGGTTAATGTCGGATATCCCATTTCCGAAATCTACTGGAACGTCATTACCAGAGCCAGCTCCATAGGCATTGCCCACACCTGAAGATGTTAAACCGCCACCTACTGGTACTCCGTCCAATACAATCAAAGCTCCATTATTATCGGAGTTCATGGATGTTTCACCCCTTAAAATAATTTTTGAAGAATTTACTGGTCCTGAACCCGGAGAAACAATATTTAAACCTGCTACCTTGCCGGATAGTGCACCAACCCAATTGTTCGAACGCGCATCATTAAGTGCATTTTCTTTCAATGTTTGTGTTGCAAAACCCAAAGCTTTTTGTTCCCTCTTAATTCCCAATGCTGTAACTACAACTTCATTTAATGAGCTTGTTGATTGGGCTAAAAAGATGGAAATATTGCTTTCGCTTTCATTGTAAACCTTTGTAAAGGTGGTGTATCCTATCATGGAAAAACTTACCGAAGTTCCTTTTGGAATATTAAGTGTAAAACTTCCATCCATATTAGTTACTCCCAACGATTTCTTGTTGGAATCCACAATGCTTATTCCTGCAATTGTTTCTCTGTCATTATTGTCTACTACAGTACCTTTTAATATAATATTTGATTGTTGAGCATAACTCAAGTTTACCGATAAGATATTAACGGTGATTAATAATAAACACGGCAATAGGCTTAATTTCTGGAGTGAGATTAATGGCTCGAAAAAGGCCTTTAAAGTCGCTGTCGATTTTTGCACAAGCTTACCGAAATGATCAGTAAATTTTTTTTTCATAATTTAAAGTTTAAGATAGGTTGCATTTGTTTTGATTGATTTCGTTTTATTTCAAATCAAACAATTTTATTTGATTTATTCTTTTTTAATATTTCGAATTCTATTTAATATATAATAAAACGAAACTATAAACAAATATTCATAATATAAAAAAAACTTTTAATTATAATATTTAGTTAATCTTGT
>JBIHZP010000212.1:0-3303 GCA_044231315.1 Daejeonella sp.
TTTTTATAATCATCGACATAATACATTTCAAGATCTAGCGTCTCATCGGCTCTTAAACGTTTCATTTCTACACCATTTAATTGCAGAAGCTCAATGACCTTTTGCCATGCCTGGGGAATAACATAGGCGATTGGTTTGTTGACTGTTAAAGAGGGCCTATAATCATCGAAAACTTTAATATCGCGTTCAAAAGGTTCATTCCGGTCGTAATAAAGGCGTGATTTACCGCTCACCTCGCTCGTTTTATATTTAGCTTCAAAACCCTTAAATGAAAAGGTAGAAAAGGTATCCGTATTCAATGTCCATCGTAAAGGGAATACCTCTTGATTTTTTACTGCTTCGTCAGCTTTCCTCTTAGTTTCACCAATTAGTGCCGCATCCTTTTGAATGGTAGAAATTACATGCACCATAAATTGGTAAGTACTTTTAACTCGTTGATCAAAGGGTTTTAGCATGTGCGTTTCAGGAATAAAACCAATGGTATTATGAAGTGCCGCATAACCACTTGAATAACGAGGTGTTTCCAAAAAGCCAACAATGCCAGATTCGGGAGTTTCACCCATGCTGTTTACATAAGGTGTTAAATCGTATCCTGATTCTTTCATTTTAGCATAAAGTTCCGGTAGCATTTTAGTGCTTAAATAGTTTGATAAAACGGAATTTAACTTATCCTTCTGAGAGGGAATAAGAGTCATAATATATTGGTAATCAGCGCCATTACTGGTATGATTATCCATAAAAACATCAGGCTGCCAAGTTGTAAAAATCTTTTGGAAGGATCTTGAGTTCTGTGAATCTGACTTGATAAAATCTCTATTTAAATCCAGGTTTTGATAGTTACCTCTAAAGCCATAAGCTTCGGGCCCATTTTGATTGACACGAGATAAACCGCGGTTCAACATCCCATCGATATTGTAAATAGGAATAATACAGATGACTACATTTTCGGGAATTGAATTCTTTTCGAGCAGATCCCGGACAAGCATCATGCTGGCGTCAATTCCTTCAGGTTCGCCTGGATGTATGCCATTATTAATCAGGAGGATACGCTTATTTTGCTTGCGAATAAGTAGGGGATCAAAAATTTTATCCTTCGATAAAACTATTAACTGCAAGGGCTTGCCTATGTCGGTCGGACCATAATCAATTACCCGCATCTGATCATATGTTTGATCTAATTGGGCGTAAAAATCGACCAATTCCTGATAGCTGGCACTAAGTTTATTGTTTTTTTCAAAAGGGATTACTTGAGCTTCCGCATGTTGAATGCAAATAGCTAGAAAGAGAAGAATTAAGGTTTTTTTAAGCATAGTCGTAAACACAAATATAATATCAATACACAAGCTTATTGATAATATTGGGAGATTAAGAGAATTTTAGAATTACAGTTGTCCTGTTAAAATAAAATTTTTACAAAAAAAGCCAATTATATGCAATATAACATGTTTTTAATTATATAATATAAACCAAGCTCCCTTTTGGTTAGAATCAATTTTTATATTTTCATTGCCTAGAATCCAAGTTCAATTGACAGCATTTCTTAAAATTTGATTAAAAACCCAAATTTCTATCCCACCACAAATCGTCCACTCACTGTCCTTTCCCAACCTTTCTTCCGCCTTGGCTGGTGCGGCAATGACAAGCCTAGCTTTCGCAGAACCTTTCATAGCATCAGACGCAGCGGTGATTTTTTGTTTACTTTTTCATCCAGGAAAAAGTGAATAGGCCCCCCGCGGCTATGAGCGGGAAAAGTCATTAAAACTCCAATTTCCCTTATAAAACCCGAATCCAAAAAAAATGAATTCTCTTTCTTTTGAAGTCCAAAAGAAACAAAAGCCCTTTTTTTCCTCCAAGGCAGCCGGCGCAATCCAACCGCACACAAAAACCAAAAGCACACGGGCTGCGTTTTACGGAAGAGTAAAACAATGCCCCTCCCAAACCCACAAAGCCTTCTTTCGCCTTTTGTTTAACAGCTGCTGAGGGAAAAAGCATGACGCCTAGAATCACACTAGATTTGATATTAGTTTTTAAAAATGATAAAAAAAACAAATAAAATTATTTAGCAGGATCTCCTAGCAAGCCCCTTCCTTACCTTTCCTCCACCTTGAATGGTGTGGCAGGCATAGTCTAGGCCAAAGCATTGACATTAATAACATCAGGTGCAGCAGCATTTATTCGATTGTTGTTTATTGTTTTTTAAAGACTCTCATGGTCTCGGCGAAGAGCCTCGGCTTGGTTTCTTTTCTACTGAAGGAAAAGAAAAAAGAATCATTAGGTTTTAGAATATTTAAAATTTATATAATTTAAAATCAAGCATTTATACTAGAATTATAAGGGTTTCCCAATTGAACAATAAATTAATGTTTTATAAGTCATTCTATTAAAAGCGCCTATGTTTCGGTAATTTATTGATAATTAAATCATAAGAATGGTCTATCATTTCTATCAATTGTTTGTCACTAAGGCTTTCATTCATAAAAACAGTATTCCAATGCTTTTTATTCATGTGCCATCCAGCTTTAACTTCATCAAATTCTTCTCGGAGTAAAATAGCCCTTTCGGGATCACATTTCACATTAAATCGGTCGGGTTTATCTAAACCACATAACAAAAAGATCTTTCCCCCCACCTTAAATACGAGCGTATCGTCCCCAAAAGGAAAGGTTTCTTCCACATTTTCTTTTGAAAGACAATAATCTCTTAAACTTTCAATGTTCATTTGGCAATATTATTGTGATGATGGCATTTACCTAGCTTGGCTTGAGCAAATTTATTATGCAGGATGTTTTATTAATTTTGCGAGCATAATCCTAAATCTAAATAAAAATGAGTGCATCCAAAAATATAAATAATACGCTTACAGATCGTTTTTTGAGATATACGGCCATTGATACCCAATCAGATCCAAATTCTGAAACCTTTCCATCCACCGAAAAACAAAAGAATTTAGGCAGGGTGCTAGTAGCAGAAATACTTGAAATGGGCCTTAAGGATGCACATTTAGATGAATATGGATATGTTTACGCAAGCATTCCCAGTAATTCAGATAAGAAGGTGCCCGTGATCTGTTTCTGCTCACACATGGACACCTCCCCAGATTGTTCGGGGGAACATGTAAGGGCGATCATTCATAGAAATTATCAAGGAGAAGATATTATTTTACCAGATGACCAAACACAAATTATTCGTTTGAAGGACCATTCCGATTTAAAAAATCAAATTGGCAATGACCTGATTACGGCTAGCGGATTAACCTTATTGGGTGCCGATAATAAGGCAGGACTTGCCGAAATTATGGAAGCA
>JBIHZP010000023.1:0-10850 GCA_044231315.1 Daejeonella sp.
CCTTCTTGCTCATCTAGAGCAGATTCGCGCATAGTTTCGAGCGGATTTCTAAAATCCATCTGATAAGCTTTTCTATCCCCTTTACCTGGTGCTGAATCGGCAGCTTCCCTAAAAGGACCATAATAAGCAGAAGCAAATTTTATGCTATAACTCATAATGGCAGTATTTACGAGGCCATTTTGATCTAATTTTTCGCGCATACCACGAATTCGTCCATCCATCATATCGGAAGGAGCCACCATATCTGCACCAGCCTGAGCATGCGCCAAAGCCATTTGTGCTAAAATATCGACTGTTTGATCATTCTGTACATAATCCTTATGAAGAATTCCACAATGCCCATGTGTTGTGTATGCACAGGTGCACACATCTGTAACCACATAAATATCATCTGCGAAAGCCCTTTTTAACTCGCGAACAGCATTTGCTACGATTGAATTTTTATCAAAAGATGAACTAGCGTCCTCCGTTTTATCTTCTCCAACACCAAAAAGTAATACTTTATTAAGACCCACTTTCAAGGATTTTTCAACGTCTTTTAAAAGGGTATCTACAGAAAAATGATTGATTCCAGGCATGGCATCAATACCATGCACTACATTTTTGCCGGGGACAACAAAATAAGGATAAATGAACATATCTTTCGACAATCTGGTTTCTGCAACCATTTCGCGTAATATTGGCGTTGTTCTTAACCTCCTGGGACGAATTAACATATGATCCATGCTTTATTTATTATATTAATCGAGCGCAAATACCGCCTCTGCCAAGCCCATTTCATCGGGCGAAAATGGCAAAGTATAGTTAACACCCATTTCATCAAATTTCTGACCAGTTGTTTTACCGATACAAATAACTTTTTGATCAGGTTCAAGTAAGTTCTCAGCAAAATAAGAATCTACGTTTGAGGGACTTGTAAAAATCAATACTTCGGAATAGGATTTTTCAACATTCTCGATACTAACAGTCTCATAAACAGTTAATTCTATTATTTTGGTATCTGCAGATAATTCCTTTTGAATAGTCTTTAGTGAACCCTTAGCACTTGGGAACAGTACATTTTTCCCATTGGCAAGCTTGGCAAACTCTTTAGCGATATCGCTGGTATCTATACCCTCCTCCTCACCGTTAAAATCAGCTTTCTTATTGTGTAAACGTAGTACATCCTCTGAAGCTCTACCCAAAACACCGAACTTCACTTTTTTGGGGAGCTGAGGGTCAAGCTTAAAAAAATATTCAATTGCATTTTTACTACTAAAGAAAACCCAGTCTATATTTCTTAATATAAATGAATCCAATTTATTGATTGATGGGAAAGTCCGAATTAATGATCGTCCCTCTAATTCCACCTGATGCTTTGCCATGGCCTGCTTCAAATAACTTGATTCAGAAAGTTCACGGGTAATAAATATATTTTTGGGGAATTTACGATTGGAAGCAAATTTAGAAACAATCTTTTCAGCAATTCCTTCAGACGTTTCAGATTCAGTATAATGTCGGTCGGGGAAATCATTCCCATTATCCGCCTTTGAAGTCCAAATTTGAAAAGTAGAACCATCCTTGCGACAATAACAGCCCAAAGGCATTTGACAGCCCCCTTCAAAGAGGTTTAACACCTTTCTTTCGATTCCTATTTGCTCTGCTACTTCTTTATTATTTATCGCTTGAAGCTTTTCAAAAAGAGCGGTATCACTTTCACGGATTTGATAAGCTAGAACACCTTGAGCCGGCGCAGGTATCAATTCATTGGGTTCAAGCTCTTCAATATAAAACTCGCTTAAATCGAGTCCCAGGCGCAAAACACCAGCTTTAGCAAGCATGATGGCATCATATTTTTCATCTCGTAATTTTTGGATTCGGGTAATCACATTGCCTCGAAGCTCTTCAATTTCAAGATCCGGACGAACCGCCAAAAGTTGCGCTTTACGACGATTGGAGGAGGTGCCAACCATAGCCCCAAATTTCACGGATAACTTATGCTGAACATCTACACAGTCCTTTAAAATTAACAAAAGCTCTGCCGGATCTTCACGTTCAGAAACTGCGGCAATTATTAATCCCTCAGGATGATTGGTAGGTAAATCTTTATGGGAATGGACAGCAAGATCGATGGTTCCACCTAAAAGCTCTTCTTCAAGTTCTTTAGTGAAAAAACCCTTTCCCTCAAGCTTATCGAAGCTCAGGTTCAGAATTTTATCGCCCTGAGTTTTAATGATTTTTAACTCTGAATCGAGTCCTATATTGGCCAAAAGGCCTTTAACATAATTAGCTTGCCACAATGCCAGCTCACTTCCCCGTGTACCAATGATAATTTTAGACTTTTCTTTATCTTCTGTTAAATAATCAGACATGGCATTTTAATTGTATGGGCACGTTTTTTTGAAGGACAAAAATAGCCAAAATCATTGGGAACAATAGAAAATCAACTATTATTTATCAGTATATCCTTTGCCATAATCATTGGTAGGCTGATATATTTCTTTTCCATATAATTCATCACACGTTCTAATACTTCGCGTGATTGTTGGTCCATGCTTCCGATTTCTTCAGCAAAAATACCATTAACGGCAGCATTTCTAATTTCTTTGATCTTCTCAGGGACTTCCTTCATGGCAATTTCAACCCTACGTTGTTTTAAAACAGGCTTGAAATCTTGTATATTTTCTTCAATAATACGCTCAGCAAAAATCAGCTCTTCATAGCGCTCCTTAAGATTACTATTAGCAATTTCCTGCAAACTATGAACTTCGATAAAAGTTACGGGGTTGTTTTGAAGCACTTCAGGACTTGTGTCATTAGGAACAGCTAAATCGACAATTACCTTTCTAGAATCATCTCCATTAAGAAGAGATGTATAAATTTCATTTGTAATTATCGGCTCGGTAGCACTAGTACAAGTGATGATTACATCAAAACCATTTTTAAATGTTTTTAATGCCTCTAGATTATAAGCCACACCACCAAGATCTTCAGCAAGGACACGCGCATTTTCTATCGTCCGATTAAAAATGGTAAAATTAGAATATTTGTGTTTTTTAAGATACTTGGATAAATTTTTGTTTGTTTCGCCGGCACCAATAATCAAAACTCTTGAGTTAGTGCACATTTTAAGCTCACGGAGCTTTCTGTAAGCTAATGAAACTACTGAGATTGGCTTACGTGAAATTGCTGTATTGGTATAGACCTCTTTGGATGTTTTTACAACACGATTCATAATTAGACGCATGTAATCGCCTGTAAATCCAGCAAGGCGACAAGTATCATAGGCTTTACGAACCTGGGTAAGAATTTCCTTTTCCCCCACTACTAAACTCTCTAGAGAGCACGAAATTCTTAATAAATGGTTTAATGCTTCCTCATCCTCATAAGTTGAAACTTGTTCAGAAAAGGCATGAACCTGCTCTTCAGATATTGGCAAATTCAAAGCATGAATAAAATCTCTTACAAAATCATGGCTTAGATTTTGTTCCGCAGTAAAAACAAACTCTACGCGATTGCAAGTCCCAATGTAAAATATTTCAGGAATATCAAACTTCTGTCTGACACTTTCTAAACTACTTTCCAGTGACTCATTGCAAATAACAAACTTCCCTAAATCCTTAAGGTCGATTTGTTTGTGCGTAAAGGCAATTACTTTTAAATACTTCAAGTTGTGTGATCCTATTTTTAAACCGAAACAAATGTAACAAATAAGCGTTTTTCTATATGTCACGCCTTTGTAAACACAAGCGTTTAGAAAGATTATAAATAAGAGATGACAATACCCTGTCGAAACCCCTCAAAATATATTAATTCAGGATATTTTTGAAAAAACCTTTATAAAAATCCAATAGTCAATTTTAGATAAATTTTAAATAGAAACAGAACAAAATCATTGCAATCTATGCTATAAAATCGACTAAATTTGAAAAAAAACTAATATTTCCTATATTGAAACATAAATTGATAGCTCATTAAGACAAAAAGTCTTATTCCATTAATAATTACATAAACGTTAACGCTATATGATTATCAGGCAATCATTCACCATTGAAGGAGCAGAAGGCAAAGCCATTTTAATGGATCTTCATTTTAAAAGTGGAGAAGAAGCCCATCCTTTGGTATTATTTGTGCATGGTTTTAAAGGCTTTAAGGATTGGGGAGCTTATAATTTTGTGGCTGAATATTTTGTAAAACAGGGATTTAGGTTTCTAAAATTTAATTTTTCACACAATGGCACAATTCCTGAAAATCCTACAGAATTTACCGACCTCGGTGCCTTTGGTGATAATACCTTCAGCAAAGAGTTTTTTGATTTAGACCGCGTGATTTCATTTGCAAAAAGTGGGGAAGAATTCCCTAATGCAGAAGTAATAAACCTCATCGGCCATAGCCGAGGTGGCGGGACTTCAATCATACATTCAGCAAATGACGCACGGATTAACAAGCTCATTACCTGGGCTACAATCTCTGATTTTAGAAGTCTCTGGAAAAAAGAAGATGAAAAAGAATGGCGAATGAATGGCGTTATTTTTAATTTCAATTCACGTACGAAACAATACACACCATTAAAAATCGATCTTTTACATGATTTGGAGAAACATGCCAAATCATATGATATTTTGCTCGCAGCTCAGCAAATCCAAAAGCCTTGGCTCATTATCCATGGCGATCAGGATGTCAATGTTTCCCTTAGTGAAGCATTAAAACTTAAAGAGAACTGCCAGGATGCAGAATTATTTATTGTACCTTATGCTAACCATGTTTTCGGAGCGTCGCATCCCTTCACAAAAGAAGAATTACCTCTTGAGCTTCATCTAGCATGCGAAAAAAGCGTTGATTTTCTCAGAAATTAATTAGAAGATCAATTAACCGACTCGGGCTCAATCCAGTTGCCATCTCCACGAATAATTCCGATAAGTTCATCAAGCGCATTTTCAGAATCAACATTTTTCTTGACCACTTCCCTGCCACGATAAAGCGTGATCTTACCAGGACCTGTACCAACATAGCCATAATCAGCATCTGCCATCTCTCCGGGGCCATTCACTATACAACCCATGATTCCAATTTTTAAGCCTTTAAGGTGATCTGTGCGGCTTCGAATCATCTGGGTAGTAATCTGTAAATCGAAAAGCGTTCGGCCACAGCTTGGGCAAGAAATATATTCTGTTTTTGAAATTCTAGAGCGTGTAGCTTGTAAAATACCAAATGAAGTAGAAAGTATATTTTTTGTCGATATGTCTGAAGCTTCCGCCCAAATACCATCTCCAAAACCATCCAAAAGTAAAGCTCCAAGATCGGTAGCAGCATACAATTGAAAATCAGTTTCATCGGGTAAAAAAGTCTTATTTTGTTCCTTCAAGCTATATTCTCGCTTTATAATCACCGGAACATCAAGGCCCATTTCCACCAATTTGAAGAAGGCATTTCGCTGATCTTGCAATCCACAAACAGCAGTAGTTTCTAACACAAAAACCAAGGTGTTATCAAGAGGCAATTCTTTAAAAAGCTCAGAATCAATATCTTGATTGCAAATTGAAACTAAGTTCAAAGAAGAATCATGCTCTTTTGAGGAAATAAACTCTGCCAATGAATAAAATGGGTGACAATTGCTTTTATTGGAAAGTGTTTTCCATGTCGAATAATTATAAAGTTGCTTCAAATTACCAGGAAAGCTAAATGAAGGCATTTGATCTGCTAAATAAACAAAATCGCATGATTGCTCAGCCATATTGTATTTATCAAGCAAGCTAGAGTATAAATAACCTACATCGCCAAGAATTGCTGGATCTTTCAGATTTTTACCCGAGATATCGATCACCACGCGAGGCACTTGATGCCCCCCAATAAACGTATTTAATTCGGCTGTATGACGCTTTTGATACTCGTAAGGAGTATGGCTTGCACCCAAAACATTTTCCTGTGTTCCCTGACTAACAACCGACAACTGTGAACCGTCAACTGATAACTGTGAACCGTCAACTGATAACTGAGAACCGTCAACCGATAACTGAGAACCGTCAACCGACAACTGACCACTGTCAACTGACAACTGACCACTGCCAACCAATTCCGTTCTCCACTTATAACGACCTGCCAAAGCAAGTGCCACAGGAGCTTCAAATTCTGGATCTTCAGTAAGCGAGACACGAATGGTATCGCCCAAGCCATCTTCTAAAAGCGCCCCAATACCCACTGCCGATTTAATTCTTCCATCTTCCCCATCACCAGCCTCCGTAACCCCTAAATGCAAGGGATAATTCATACCCTCCTTAACCATTGTTTCAACCAGCAAACGATAAGCCTGAACCATTACCTGAGGGTTACTGGATTTCATGGAAACAACCAGATTATAATAGTTTAAAGATTCACACATACGCATGAACTCCATGGCCGACTCCACCATTCCACGAGGAGTATCGCCATAGTGGCTCATGATACGATCTGAAAGTGAACCATGGTTAGTACCAATACGCATAGCGGTACCATACTCCTTACAAACCTTAACAAGTGGAGTGAATTTCTTGTAAATTCTTTCTAACTCAGCCTGATATTCTGTATCTGTATATTCAAAATTTTCAAAACGCTTTTTATCAGCATAATTCCCTGGATTGATTCGTACTTTTTCTACAATTCTTGCGGCTTCTTCAGCTGCATTGGGAGTAAAATGAATGTCGGCTATTAACGGAACATGGTATCCACGCGCACGTAATTCATTTTTGATTAAAGCTAAATTCTTAGCCTCTTTTATACTAGGAGCTGTAATTCTGATATATTCACATCCAGCATCTACCATACGGATAGATTGCTCAACAGTTCCCATGGTATCCATAGTATCTGTGGTGGTCATACTTTGAATTCTGATGGGATTTTGACCACCCATCGCAATATTTCCAATCGTTACCTCACGAGTTACAAATCTGGAATAAGTATCCAAAGAATTACAATACTTGCCGTTTAAAGCATCAAATGACTTCTTTATCATTAAAAAGGATCAATATTTTACAAAAATACATAATATGATGCTTATGTAATGTCAAATTTTAGCAAGGCTAAAAAAGTGTACAAACAACATAAAAATGGATATAAAGTGCTTATAACTAGATATATAGATATCTGTGAGATTTAAACACCCATCGCATACATAATAATATTCACTCCAAATTTGGTATTATCTTCGGCATAAAAGCGTTTATTTCTAAAGTCATAATCCCACTCGCAACCATAATCTTTATTGCTGTAGAGTACACCAATGCGATCATTAATTTCTATAGCTTTCAGGTAATCATGCACCAAATCATCACCCCAGCCGTTTAATTCAAAGGAAGTGGTGGGTGGCCCCTTTTCAAACTCAAAAAAAGATCGATAAATTTCATGGTTATTGGGGATCTTTTTCAATGCCGAGGGACCAAAAAGTGCGCTCATTTGAGCCTCAAAAGACCTAGCGAAGAGTCCGTCGATATCATGATTACAATCGTCCACAAAAACAAAACCACCATTTTCGACATATTTTTTAAAATTTACCTTCTCCTGCTGATCAAATTGCACCAATTTATGTCCGCTGAGATAAGTAAAAGGATAATTAAATATCTCATTACTAGCGAGATCTACAACTTTTTCTTCATAATTAATCGGGATCGTAGTATATTCTACCAAGGAGTTCAGCAAATTTGAAGGCATACGCTGATCTGTATCCCAGTTTCCTGAGCGGTATTTTAACCTAGCAAATGTGAACTTCGAAATAACATTCATCAAAATTTTCTTTAATATTTTTCCTAAGACTTGCTTTTAGGAGGTTTTTATGTAAAAATACAGATGGGAAATCACATACACCCACAATTCGCCAAAATATTCCTAATTTTCACCTAATTTAATAAAATACACGAAATGGAAATTTCAGAAAGCAAGATTAAGGCAATAATTGCTAAACTACCGCATTTAAAGCAGGAGATTCAGAAAGTAATTATTGGGCAAGATCAAGTACTAGAAGAAATGATTATCGCCTTGATGGCTGGTGGGCATTGCCTTTTGGAAGGTGTGCCAGGACTTGCCAAAACATTGATGGTTAAAACCTTGTCTCAGGCCATAGATCTTTCATTCAGAAGAATCCAATTCACCCCTGATTTGATGCCAACTGATATTATTGGAACAGAAATTCTAGAGGAAGACCACAGTACAGGAAAAAGATTTTTCAAATTTAACAAAGGACCAATTTTCGCTAATATCATTCTTGCAGATGAAATAAACCGAACACCCCCAAAAACTCAAGCAGCTTTACTGGAGGCAATGCAAGAGTTTGAGGTAACTTATGGCGGACAAACCTACCCTCTTGATCGCCCATTTTTTATACTTGCCACGCAAAATCCAATTGAGCAGGCCGGGACTTATCCCCTGCCTGAAGCGCAGCTCGACCGCTTCCTACTCTTCATAAAAATTGGCTATCCAACAGCACAAGAAGAATTCGATATCTTAAATCATACCACAGGCTCTAAAAAAAACCAAATTACGCCAGTTTTAAATGGCGATGATATTTTAGAGATCCAATCGCTCGTAAGAGATGTTAGTATTAGCGAGGATTTAGTTGAATACGTAAGCAACTTTATTCGAGCCACACGCCCAGATACCACAAGTGTAGATTTTGTAAAGGAATGGGTACGTTGGGGCGCCGGACCGCGAGCGGGTCAGGCACTAATTTTAACCGCCAAAGCAAGAGCCTTGCTGAAAGGTAGATTTGCAGTTATCATGGAAGATTTGCACGCCATGGCTTGTCCAGTTTTAAGGCATCGAATCCTCGTTAATTTTAAAGCAGAAGCAGAAAATGTAAGCTCCGATCAGGTTACTTCCGAATTAATCGCATCCATAAAACGTTCAGCAATAAAGGCTTAACACAGATTTTGACTTTTCTCAATTAAATAATCTAAAGCCAACAAATGAGTAAATTATTAGACCCGAAAGTCGTAATGGCAATCAAAGACCTTTCACTAGCAGCAAAGACTGTGGTGGATGGTTTTATGACGGGACTCAATAAAAGTGCGTTGAAAGGGCCGGGATTAGAGTTTAGTCAGTATCGCTCCTATCAACCAGGTGATGACTTACGCTGGCTCGACTGGAAAATGTATGGCCGTTCAGATCGTTTTTACATCCGTGAATCTGAGGTTGAAACTAGCATATCAGTACGCTTTGTGATTGATGCAAGCGCCTCCATGAACCATGAAGATGGGGAATTCAAGAAAATTGATTATGCTAAATACCTAGCCGCATCGCTTGCCTATCTTTCTCATTTACAGGGGGATGCAATTGGACTCTATCTATTTCAAGACGAAAATTTTTTCTCTTTAGCCTCCAAACAAGATTTTCAACATTTATCACGGATGTTCTATCAACTTGAACATATTAAAGCGGGAGGAACATTTACAAAACCTATTCATTATAAAGACCTTTATTCGGCACCCAAAGGGAGAGAACTCTTAATTTTTATCACAGATCTCTATGAAGAAAATGGGGAACTTATGCAATTACTCGATACATTCAGCGCTCTAAAAAATGAAGTGATTGTATTCCATTTAATGGGAAAAAATGAATTAGATCTCCATTATAAAGGTTATTCAGAATTGGAAGATCTTGAGACAGGAAAGACCATTAAAATTGATTTGAAAACGGCAAAAAGTGATTATCAAGAGAAGCTAAATGAGCATTTGAGCGGACTCAGAACGAAGCTATTAGATCGACATATTTATTATCGAATGATCAGCATGGACGAACCCCTCGACCAAGCCTTAAGAGATTTTTTAAACCAACGCAATAAACAAAGAACATAGGCCTTGCTACAACTATTAAATCCCATCTGGTTATTTGCTATTGGCGGAATTGCAATTCCGCTGATCATCCATTTGTGGAATGTAAAAAAAGGCAAAACCCTGAAAGTTGGAAGCATCAGCCTCCTTGGAGAGAGCTCCAGACAAAGTGCAAAAAGTCTAAAACTAATCGATCTCCTACTATTATTTTTACGGTGCCTCTTGCTTATTATTTTAGCTTTTATCCTTGCTAAACCCATTTGGAATAACAAAAATACAGAAGAAATAAATTCTGGATGGATTCTCATTGAGGAAGAAAACAGCAGAGAAATTTATAACAATTTTAAACCTGAAATCGACTCTCTTATTGGCATAGGTTATGAATTTCACTATTTCGAACCTGAATTCAGAGCAGGCAAAATAACAGGATTCCTCGACGAAAATAAGAGCAATAAAAACAATATCCTTCCTTATTGGTCGCTGCTAAATTTATTAAACGATAAAATTCCAGCAAATACAAAAGCCATCCTGTTTACCAGCGACAGACTGAATAGATTGGGTGCAGAGCGAGCCATAATCTCATTCCCACTGACTTGGAAGACTATCAGCATGGCGGATTCAACAAGCACATGGATTGAAAGCGCCTGGTTTAAAGAATCAGGAAACATCCTGGCAACACTCGCAACAAGCAGTCCAAGTGCTACAATTTTCACTACCGAAACCTTCAATCCCACAATTAAAAACAGTCGATTAAGTTTAGATTTCGAGGCAGGCGAAGCAAGGTTAAATTATGCAGATAAGAATAAAAAAGATAGCAACTCGATACTAATCGATACCACAAGTATCAAAGTAGCGATTTATGCCGATAAATTTAAGAATGATGCCCGCTATGTTAAAGCCGCCATTGGCGCCATCCAAAACTATACCGCCAGAAAAATAGAGCTCAGCGAATTTTCTACAAAAAACATTCCCCCAAACCAAAATATTATTTTCTGGCTATCAGAATCGACAGTCCCGAGTAATATCAAACCCAAAAACACCCTTTTCACCTATAAAAGCGGTCCGATAAAAAAT
>JBIHZP010000213.1:0-3296 GCA_044231315.1 Daejeonella sp.
ACGTTTAAATCCATCTTTTAAATCGAGCACCAATTGGGAGGTATAGGCGATAACAATATGTATATGTGGGTAAATGCTTAATCTTCTTCCTGCTTTTGAGCCATTAGAAATTAAAACACTTCCATTTCTAGCAATTAAAGATTCACAAAATGTAATTCCAACATCTGCATTCAGAAAATCAGTATCTGTGCTGTAGGACGGAAACTCATATTTGTCCAAAAGGTCTTGAAGCTTGGGTTCCCAAGCATAAATTTTTCGCCAGTTCTTTTTTTCAGCAAGATCTAAAAGGTTTTCAACGAGTTGAATTTCATCTTCGCAGAAAACGAAGACTCCAGAAACGGCATTTAGTTGTTCAGCAAATAGAACATCTAGATGACCCTTATAATCAAAGTATAACGGGCTTTCTTCTAAATTAGGGTAAGGATTGTCGTGTTTTTCAAGAAGAGCTTTTCGAATCTTCTTCAACATCTTTTCTTTAGAAGTTGTTTCTTTCATGAACAATGATATTTTAATCAAGAAACCTAAATTTTAATTCAATTTAGGTTTCTTGATTTTAGAATTCTTGATCTATCTTAATCTTGTGTTGATCTGTTTTCTGGAAGATCGATGTTATGATCTACCATACCTTCATGCTCGATGGGTTCTTTGGGCTCTTTTTTATCGGCCTCTATCTCAATTCCATTAACAAACTCATCATAAGTGGTGCGATTGTCAAACGGTCTTTTTCCTAATATTTCCTCCAAATCAGATTGGAAAAGAATCTCTTTTTCAAGAAGCTTTTCAGCTAATTTTTCCAAACCATCACGTTTGTCGGTTAGCAATTGTTTTGTACGTTGGTACGCTCTATCGATTTGGCTACGAACTTCAATATCAATCATTTCCGAAGTTTTTTCCGAATATGGCTTATTGAACTGGTACTCACCTTGGGTATCATTGAAAGATACATTACCCACTTTTTCATTCATACCATAAATGGTCACCATGGCATAAGAGAGTTTGGTAATTCGCTCCAAATCATTTTGTGCTCCAGTTGAGATTTTGTTAAATATAATATCCTCAGCTACACGACCCCCTAAAGTCATACACATGCCATCAATTAATTGTTCAGTGGTGTATAAAAATTGCTCTTTAGGAAGGTATTGAGCATAGCCCAAGGCAGCTACACCTCTTGGCACAATTGAGACTTTCACCAAAGGATCGGCATGTTCAAGAAACCATCCTGCAATAGCATGACCAGCCTCGTGATAAGCCACGATTCGTTTTTCTTCTGGGGATATAATCTTATTTTTCTTTTCTAAACCACCAATAACACGATCCACTGCATCTTGAAAATCTTGCATATCAACCGCTTCTTTATTTCGGCGGGCTGCAATTAATGCCGCTTCATTACAAACATTGGCAATTTCTGCACCTGCAAAACCTGGTGTTTGAGCAGATAATTTCTTTGCATCTACACCTTCTGCAAGCTTTAAAGGCTTTAAGTGCACTTTAAATATTTGCTCACGACCCACCAAGTCTGGTTTGTCGATGGATATTTGACGGTCAAATCGTCCCGGACGGAGCAATGCGGAATCCAATACATCTGGTCTATTCGTTGCTGCTAAAATGATAATTCCAGAATCGGTTCCAAAACCATCCATTTCTACCAATAATTGGTTTAATGTATTTTCTCTTTCATCATTTCCGCCAACCATATTGTTCTTTCCGCGAGCACGTCCAATCGCATCAATCTCATCAATGAAAATGATACAAGGTGCTTTTTCTTTAGCTTGTTTGAACAAATCACGCACACGTGAAGCTCCTACACCTACAAACATTTCTACAAAGTCTGAGCCCGAAAGGGAGAAAAATGGCACCTGAGCTTCACCTGCTACTGCTTTGGCCATTAAGGTTTTACCCGTACCTGGAGCACCAATAAGTAAAGCACCTTTTGGAATTTTACCTCCTAGATTGGTGTATTTTTTTGGATTTTTCAGAAAATCAACAATTTCCATTACCTCCTGCTTTGCCTCTTCAAGTCCGGCAACATCATTAAAAGTAATAGACACCTGCGATTCTTTATCGAAAAGCGTAGCCTTTGACTTTCCGATATTGAATATCTGTCCGCCACCGCCACCACCAGCGCCACCACCCATACGTTTCATAATAAATACCCAGAATCCAATTAAAAGAAGAACGGGTAAAATAAATGACATGAACCAACCTGCCCAGGGACTTTCTCTTGTTTCGGCAACAATTGGTGTACGTTGATTAGCGGGAAGGTCTTTCTCTGCTTCTTTAATCTTTTCCTCAAAACTTTCAAATGTTGCCGCAGTAAAAGTATACTGAGGTCCCGTAGGTGAAGCATTAAAACTCCCCTTAGGTTTAACATCTTCGTATTTTTTCTGATCTAATCGATCCTTTTTGATGTAAACATCGATACTGTAAAGATCTCCATTTTTATAGGTGACTAATTTTTCTACATCGCCCGTTTTTAACATTTCTGTTTCAAACTTTTGGTAGCTGACAGTCTTTGCATTATTCGAACTAAATAAATACTGAACCACGAATAATCCAAAGATAATAACGCCATAGAGCCACATAATATTGAACTTAGGCGCTTTGGGTACAATCTTTTTTCCCGGAACTTTTTTGATTGGTTTTTTTGTATCTGAATTATCTTCTTTCATTTTCTTTCAATAATTTTTTTATAATAACGAACATTAACCTTCAAAAGGCTTATGCACTTTTGTATGAATGCGTTTCTGCATCTCCCCAAAGGTCTTCAATTCCGTAGTATTCTCGCTTATCGGTTTTGAAAATATGGACAACCACATCAAAATAATCAATAATAATCCAATCGGTTTGTTGATATCCCTCTTTTCTGTAAGGTTCAAGCTTTAGAGCTTTGAAAACCTCATCTTCAACACTTTGTGCAATTGCTTTAAGTTGGACAGTTGACTCTGCATGACACACTACAAAGTAGTCGGCAACCGAGCTGTGAATATTTCTTAAATCAAGACGAACAATCTCATTTCCCTTTTTTTCTTGTATTCCATGAACCACAATTTCAGATATTGAAGTTGATTCTTGAGCATTTTTATTTTTTACCATTAAAAAATTTTAGTTTTGATATTCATATAAAGTAAATATTCATTGCAAAATAATACTTTTTCAGGACTATTTGTTGGTCACAATTTAATTACCTTAAAAGAGGTTGACTCAACAAATACCTTTCTTAAGGATGCTGTGTCAAAATCTACGCCATTAATTGATGGCACTGTTATTATGGCAGACAAGCAATTTGCTGGAAGAGG
>JBIHZP010000024.1:0-10820 GCA_044231315.1 Daejeonella sp.
GCCGATTTTTTCACTTCACCATCCATTTGTGGCTGTGTAAGTCGATTAACTATTCCGAATGGCTTGCTACGCGACAGCTGGTGCATGACGGCTTCCACAATAATGACGGCTCCATCAACTATTAAACCGAAATCTAGGGCTCCTAAACTCATCAAGTTACCGCTCACTTTGAAGGTATTCATCAAAATAATCGCGAAAAGCATAGATAGAGGTATTACAGACGCTACTAATAAGCCTGCTCTGAAATTGCCAAGAAAGAGCACAAGAATAAATACAACGATTAAAGCTCCCTCAATTAAGTTTTTTTGAACTGTTGAAATGGCATTATTAACCATTTTAGTACGATCAAGAAAAGGCTCAATAATTACTCCTTCAGGTAAAGTTTTTTGGATCAGTTCGATTCTTTCTTTTACGTTTTTGATAACCTCACTGCTATTTGCATCTTTTAGCATCATTACTACCGCTCCTGAGACTTCACCTTTATCGTTATAAGTCATTGATCCATATCTGGTTGCATAACCAATATTGATTTGTGCTACATCCCGAATAAAAATGGGGCTACCACTCTGACTGTTTTTTATATTTATTTTTTCGATATCAGCGATGCTACCAATTAAACCTTCAGATCGAACAAATAAAACAGTAGGCCCTTTTTCAATATATGCACCACCCGTATTTTGATTATTGCGCTCCAATGCGGTAAAAACATCATTTATGGTAATATTATAGGATTGTAGTTTATTGGGGTCGACAGAAATTTCATACTGTTTTAATTTACCACCAAAGCTACTGATCTCCGCAACTCCTTTAACGCCAAGCAATTGTCGCCGGACAATCCAGTCTTGAATGGTTCTTAATTCAGTAGCATCGTATTTTTCTTCATAACCTTCCTTGGGTCTGACTACATATTGATAAATCTCACCTAAACCGGTTGAAATGGGACCTAATTCGGGGTTTCCAATACCTGGAGGTATTTCTGCCTGCACTTTTTGAAGTCGCTCAGCTACCTGCTGCCTTGCCCAGTAAATGTCTACATCATCCTCAAAAACGATGGTAACTAGTGATAGGCCAAATCGAGAGAAACTTCTTATTTCTTTCAGGCCTTTTATATTACTATTGGCCTGCTCAATTGGGAAAGTTAAAAGTCGTTCAATATCTGTTGCACCAAATGAAGGGGCAACTGTTATTACCTGGACTTGATTGTTTGTGATATCGGGTACTGCATCGATGGGTAGTTTAGTGGCTTCGTAAGAACCATAACCAATAAGTCCCAAGACAAATAATCCGATAAGGAGTTTATTCTTTACAGAAAACTCTATAATAGCATTAAGCATATTTTTTTAATTAATAATTTACCTGAATAAAACACAATTGATTACAAAAAACAACATGGTTTTTACTAATCAAGATTAATTTCTTAGCAGGGTTTAGGCGGCTGCCAGATATTAGAAAGGTAGGTAGATTTGAATTCATGATCATTATAGACCTTGTAAATCTTAAATGTTCCTTCAAATGGCTTGTTTATTTTGTTAGAGTAGGAATAATGAATAAAGGATAAACTTAGCATGTTTGAAGATCCATCACTTGATTTAAAGGGTAAACGCATATCCTTGTCGTAATCTGCATATTTTACATCATTATCTGAATAATGCATGAGCAGAAAACTCCAAAATGTGGTTCCTTCATTCAAAGTTTTATGTTCTTTAAAATGTTCCACTAAAATTGGGAATTTTAAAATTTGATATAACTCTGTTAATGAGATTAAAAACGAAGAAATAAGAAGTATGGATATCAACTTTTTCACAATTCAAAAATACAAAAATGTTTCGTGATTTCTAAATTGTTATGAATCAACAATTTAGAATAACTATTACTCATTCTGAAAATGAAATAATTTAAATTATAGTCCTAACTTCTTGTTTTTTATTTGATTCAATTTTGTTTTTAACTCACGCGCTTTTATTTTTGAACCATTCATTTCATACCATTGGATTAATTTTTCAATGGCCTTTATATGATATGGATTAGCTGCAATTGCCTGTTTTAGAAATTCAATTGCACCTTTTTTGTTAGTTTTTGATTCGAAAAGAAGTCCCTGAGTGTAAAAATAATCGGCCATAAAATAAGGCTCCTCGTTTTTTGCAATTATTTCCAATACTTCATCTGCTTGCGCTATTTTTTTGCTTGAAATAAATAACCTTGCTAATCTCAACTTATCCAAATCTCTCAAAGATTTAGTTTTGATGGCCTTTAGGTATAGTTCAGTGCTATCTGTTTTGCCCAATTTATGTTGAAATTCAGCAATTCTTAAGTTAAAATCGGCTCTCGAATTACCAGATGCTGATAAAATGCGCTGCGCTTCTTTTAGGGTCAAAATAGCCCTTTCATAATCCTTATTTTCAGAAAGTGCATCTGCATAAAGATTTCTAAATTCGTAATTTTGCGGCTTCTGTTCTACAAGCTCTTTCAGGGTATATAGTGCTATTTTATCACCTAATTCTGTCTTTAAAGATTTAGAAAAGGCTAAAGCATCATTTCTTTGATCTCTCAAATAAGTAGAAATGACAGAAGCGTTTTTAGCATAATTATCCGCTAATGCAATAGCTTCGGGAATCATTCCATAGCTTTTATATAGTTCTCTTAAATTTCTATTGATATTGGCTAATTCTTGGTAATCATCCTCCAGATTTAATGCCTTTTTTAAATAAAATATTTGATCTTTTAGCGATTTTTCCCAATCTGTTTTCTTAGCAATAAACTGATTGTCACGCAATTCTGCAAAAGACGTATAAATTGGTGCATATTTCGGGTTAATTTGTTCTGCTTTTTGAATCCAATTTTCTGCAGAACCGAAATCTTTATTCTCCATGCTTAGTGAAGCTTTTGCAAGATATGCAGGTTGGTATCTAGAATCGAATTGTAAAGCCGTATCTAAATAAGCGAATGCGAGTTCTTTGTTTCTTTGTATTGCAGCATTGCTTAAATTGAGGTAAACCTGAGCCCAATTGCTTGCCATTGCTTGTTTATCACCTGCCAAATAAGAACGTTCCTTTTTTATTAATCGGTCGAGAAATTGATACATTGCTGGATCTTTATCCATTAAATCTGAGCGTGTATTCATCGATTTAAAATCCAATGGATGAACCTTGATTGTTTCAAAATAAGCAGGATAGGTTTGAGCAAAATATTCACTTTCATTGTTTTGTGAGTAATAATCAAGCGTGCGTTTTTCTTTCATCGCCTGATAATATAAGGCTCTGATCTCCCGATTTTCAGCGTCAGTCAGTATCCGCCCATGAAAAAGGTGGACATATTCGTGAAGGATGACATTCCGCTCCATAAATGCACCTCGCTCTACGTATTCAATGGCTGCTGCGCCGCTTCCAACACCTCTAATGTCCATCCATTGCCTATTGTCAAACGTACTTATAAACCTAAAATATGGCGCGTTCATGGTTACTGCCAAGTCTTTATGGAGTGGAGGTATACGGAAGGAATTGTTTTGCTTAGAAAGGAATGGAAAATAAACAACCGACGTATAAAGTTGATTCCAAGCCATGGCTATTACGGCATCCCCAGGATAATAATCTATATCGGGAAAAACTCTTTTGAAATTTTCTAAATCGTTAATTTTAGTGTTTTTAAGCTCATTGTTTATTGAATCGAACGTAGAAAGAAAAGCAAGACGTTTCGATTTTATCACTGCTGAGAGTCCGTTGTGCGCTGGACCATAATGTTTTTTACGATCAAGTATATTCCTGAAGATGTTTTCGGCAGAGTCTAAACGCATTTTTCGGTCTAGGTCATATGCAATATAATAGATAGATCCTTTGTGTAAATCGGGTAGGATAGAGGCTGGGGATTTTACCTTAATAGATTCGATAAATGCTAAGGCTTGGGGTATTTTTTTATCGCGGACTAACTCATCCGTTTTTTCCAATTCTTTACGTATTTGATCATCGTCTTTTTCGGCATAATCAGCATAGGTTAAATTAGTATGGCCATTTCCCCAGTGCCAATGCGTTTGATAGTGTAAAGGATTAATAATGAGTGCTATATCCCATTGATTGGCCATGTCATTTAACAGACGAGCATCAATTTTTCGCCAAATGGCATAGCCATAAAAAAAGCGAGCATCTGCATTAAAAGGGTCAATTTCAAGCGATTTCCTCAAGGGTCTGAGGGCCAGTTCAGGCTGTTGATCCCAGAAATAAGCATCTGCTTCTAAAAGGTAGGCCCCTGCACTATTGGGATTTATTTCCAGCGTTTTATTAGCAATTGCTATTGCTTCTGGGTATTTTTTTTCTAAAATTCGGATTCGCCCGAGCATCAAATATAATTTCTCGGATGATTTATTTTTAAGGACTTCTTCTAATAGTAAGGCTGCATTAGATAATCGCCAGGCATGCATTTCCAAGACAGATTTAAGATAAATGGCTTGTTCATTTTGTTTATCCTGACCCAGGACTATATTTACATATTTTTCGGCTGCCGAAAAATCATTGTTTAAAATGAGGTAATTAGCGAGTAAGAGTTGTTGCTCTGGACTTCCTTTTTTTAATGAATTTATACCCTTCAATGCCTCTTGCCACATACCTAATTCCAGCATTCGCTCCAAAACCAATGTTTGGCTTCCAGAATGATTTAAAAACTTTAGGCTTAATTCTTTTTTTGTGTTATTCAACTCTTTTTTGACCAATTCAATATTATCAGGATTGATGGTTTGGGCCTTTAGGAGTGTACAATTTAAAGAGACTATTATGGTAATCGCTATTAAAATTCTATTCATTTTGTGGGATAATTAAGGATGATTTAATGTAAATTCAGCTATTTCTTAATCGCACCTTTTATATTAAGATCCTTAATTCTTTCTCTTATTTTTATCATAAATTCATCTCCAGGATCGCTTTTAACCGTTAAATAATTGGGGTCTGTTTCTTTAAACAAAGGATGCCCAATAAAGCTCTGATATTCATGATGCCCAATCACATATTCAATATTGTATTTCTTTTTTAAATAACGAATTAAGGCTTCATTGGCATCTAATTGCTCCTCCGTTAATAATGCATTGCTACCACCCACATTTTCAACACCAATAGCACAATAATTCAAGCCAATTACATGGCGTGCAAAAGCGGTTTCTGGGAGTTGTCTGAAGATCATGCCGTCGCGGTCGACTAAAAATTGTGCAGCAACGTTCAAGCTACTGGCGCCAGCGATACCTTTTCTAGATCCAGGAAGTATGGTAGGATTCATTGCATCAAACGATTGCTCTAAGGTTGCTATGGCGGTCCAATGTAAAACAATCATCCTTGGTACAATGGTAGCCGAATCTTGAATAATTCCATGCCTATCCCTTAAATATTCTATGGATAGTTTTTTGCGCTCTGCATCAAAAACTACCGGTTTATTAAAGGTTCTGAAGGTTTGCGCATAGGTGAATCCTGAAAATAAGACTAATCCGAAAAGGAAAATTGATTTTAGAGGGTTTTTCATAATTATTTTATTCAATTTTTCATAAATGTAGCTAATCTAAGGTCAATTATTTAATGGATAATGCTATTTTAGATTGATATATTTTATTCTTTATTGTTCTGTTTTTTCATTTTTTAATTCAAATCATGCACGCCATTTCCTCAGAAATAAAACCTCAAGCCAATAAAAATTCAGCAAAGCGCATTGATTCAATCGACATACTCAGGGCAATTACCATGGTTCTGATGATTTTTGTGAATGATTTTTGGACCCTTACAAATATTCCAGATTGGCTAAAACATGCTCCTCGTGGTGTAGATGGAATTGGCTTTTCTGATGTGATTTTTCCGGCTTTTTTATTTATCGTGGGACTTTCACTGCCTTATGCCATTGAACATAGAAGAATAAAAGGCGAGACCACCACCCAAATTCTTAAACATGTTTTATTTCGAACTTTTGCGCTATTAACAATGGGGGTTTTCTTAGTGAATGGGGAAAGTATAAATGCTAAAGCAAGCGGAATTATTGGAGGAATTTGGTTCCCAATGGTTTGTTTATGCTTCATCCTAATCTGGAATAATTATTCAGAAAAAATAAGCTTTGTTTTAAGATCTATCCTCCAATACGCTGCGATTTTTATTTTGATTTTACTTTCTTTTATTTATCGAGGTGGCGAAAATGGGAATATTCGTTTTGAAACGCATTGGTGGGGCATACTCGGACTCATTGGTTGGGCTTATTTAGCTTCGGCTTTAATTACAGTATTTGCAAAAAATAATGGATATATTTTATTGGTCGGATGGATCTTCTTTTGCGCCTTAAGCATCCTAAATAAGACAAATTTAATCCCCGATTCTATTTTCTTGGATTACCTGCCTGGAACAATAAAGGGCGGAACATTAGTGGCACTTAGCATGGGTGGAGTATTATCATCCTTTGTATTTAGGCATTATGTTCAAAAAATCACCAATTTGAAACTTAGTCTTGTTTTTATCTTAGCCTCTATAGGACTAATTGCGCTATCCTTGCTAACTCGTCCCAATTGGGGACTTTCAAAGTTAGGAGCCACGCCGGCATGGTTATTTTTGTGTTCAGCATTAACTTTATTATTCTTCACCTTACTTTATTGGATTGTTGATGTTTGGAAGAAGTCGTACTATTTTAATTTTATTAAAGCAGCAGGTACAGATACGCTTTTGTGTTATCTAATTCCATATTTCTTTTATGGGATTTATGAATTGAGCGGCTTCCATTTGCCGGAACTAATTACATCTGGATGGATAGGTTTATTAAAATCATTGCTTTTTGCATTGTTATGCGTCTTTATTACTAAGAAATTAAATAATAGTGGTGTTCGATTAAAAATTTAATTTATAATCCTTAATTTTTAGGTCAATGCGTAACGTTTTTGTGGTTTTTTAAAAGATTGTTAATGAATTGTAATAATTCATTTTTTTTTCATAGAATTATAGAATGATAGGTCATTGTTAAATCGATTCCTTTTCGAGGTGATTAATTTTAATTTACAATAGTATAAATCAATATTTTTTAAATTATGAATAGTGCTAAAACACATGAAATTCTAGAAAGTACCGAATTTAAAAAGCTAGTAAAAACCAGATGGAATATTTCATTGGCCTTCACGTTTGTGATGTTGTTCGTTTATATAGGCTTTTTATTAGTGGTTGCCTACAATAAAGAGTTTCTGAAAATGCCATTGGGTGATTCAATAAATCTAGCCATTGTTGTAGGCTTAGGAATCATTGTCTTTTCTTGGTTAATTACGGGTCTATATGTGTATTGGGCAAATAATTACTACGACTCTGATGTTCATGAAATCAAAAAAAAGTTAGAACAATTTTAATAGCTATTCTTAATTTATATGTCTTTGAATTTACTTCTTCAAATTAACCCAAGCGGTACAGCCTCCACGTTGGGCACTGCAAATCCGGTATCAATAGCGATTTTCTTCCTTTTTGTGGCAGTTACGCTTTACATTACGTATTGGGCAGCAAAAAAAACGAAAACAGGCTCCGAATTTTATGCGGCCGGACGTAATATATCAGGTTTTCAAAACGGATTAGCCTTAGCGGGCGATTATATGAGTGCGGCTTCTTTTTTGGGTATCGCAGGGATGGTGGCAACAAAAGGTTATGACGGACTTATTTACTCGATCGGTTTTCTTGTTGGATGGCCATTAATCATGTTTCTTGTTGCAGAGCCATTAAGAAATCTAGGTAAGTACACCTTTGCAGATGTGGTTGCATTCCGACTTAAACAAAGGCCAATTCGAATTGCAGCCTCCGTTGGTTCTTTATTAACAATCTCCTTTTACCTTATTGCACAAATGGTTGGGGCTGGTAGTTTGATTAAAACCTTATTCGGACTTGATTATGAAATAGCAGTTATTGTTGTAGGTGTGGTTATGACCATGTACGTATTATTTGGAGGTATGCTTGCTACAACGTGGGTTCAGATTATAAAGGCAGTTTTGCTTTTGTCGGGAGCCACAATTTTAGTTTTATTGTCACTCGCTCAATTCAATTTTAGTCCGGCAGAGCTTTTCCAATCCGTAAAAACACAATATGGAGCAGATATGCTAGCTCCAGGAGGATTTATTACCAATCCATTTGATGCTCTATCCTTAGGCCTGGCTTTAATGCTTGGAACTGCGGGTTTGCCACATATTTTGATGCGTTTTTATACGGTTCCCGATGATAAAGCAGCAAGAAAATCAGTATTTGTTGCGACCGGTTTTATAGGTTATTTCTACATTTTAACATTTTTTATTGGTTTTGCAGCGCTAGCCCTAGTAGGTAAGGATGCCATAGTAAGTTTAGATAAAGGTGGAAACATGGCGGCCCTTCTTCTTGCCGAAAATACGGGTGGTAGTGCATTTCTTGGCTTTATAGCATCGGTAGCTTTTGCTACTATTTTGGCAGTTGTGGCTGGATTAACCCTATCAGGTGCCTCTACCATATCTCATGATCTGTATGTACATGTGATAAAAAAGGGTATTTCTGATGAAAAGGGTGAAATTAAGGTCGCTAAACGGGCAACAATTTTCCTTGGGATTCTTGCAATTGCTTTAGGATTGATGTTTAAAGGACAAAATGTGGCGTTTATGGTGGGATTAGCCTTTTCCATTGCTGCAAGTGCAAACTTTCCAGCACTATTGATGTCCATCATTTGGAAGAAATTTACGACAAGTGGTGCTGTTTGGTGCATGGTTACAGGTGCGTCTCTATCTCTAGCTTTAATTGTGATTAGTCCCACGGTTTGGGTAGATATTTTAGGAAACTCAGAAGCTATTTTCCCCCTAAAAAATCCAACCATTGTATCGATGACGGCTGCATTTATCGTTGGTATTATTGTGTCGCTTGCAAAACCAGAGAAAGCGGCCTCCGATTTGTTTGAAAGTGAAAAATTGAGAACTTACCTCGGACATGGATCCGAAAAATAATTGATGGTCTGCTTTAGTGGATCAGTTTTTTTAAAATATATATAATTTAAATTATGAAACGTAGAGACCTACTCAAAGGTTTAACAGTTCTTCCTTTAGCGGGAGGAGTGTTTTCTGGCACAAGTGCAAGTGGTGCAGAATTAGCAAATGTAGCTTCAACAGCAGCAAAAAGAGATTTGTTTAAGGAATTAGGTATCCGGACCTTCATCAATGCTAGGGCAACGCTTACTTTTATGACAGGCTCTTTAATGCAGCCGGAAGTTATTGATGCAATCAATAACTCTTCTAAAAGATATTGTATGCTTGATGAGTTACAAGATAAAGTTGGTGCTAAAATCGCTGAATTGTGTCATGCTGAGGCTGCAACAGTGACTTCTGGTGCTTTTTCAGCCATTATGCTCGGTACTGCGGGAGTGCTTTCAGGCTTGGACGCTAAAAAGGCAGCCATGATTCCTCATTTGGAAGGTTCGGGCATGAAAACTGAAGTAATTCTGCAAAAGGGACATGATATTGGTTATTATCAGGCCATGAAAAACTGTGGTGTTACCATGGTCTGGGTTGAGACTCGTGCCGATTTAGAGAAAGCAATTAATGAAAAAACGGCTATGATGGCTTTTATGAATTGCAATACTAATCAAGGTCAAATTAAGCATGAAGAATGGCTTGAAGTAGCAAAAAAGTATAAAATTCCAACATTGATTGATATTGCTGCGGATGTTCCGCCAATTGAAAATTTTTGGAAGTTCAATGATATGGGCTTTGACTTGGTTTGTTTATCAGGTGGAAAAGCAATTCGTGGTCCCCAGAGCTCTGGCGTACTAATGGGTAAGAAAGATTTAATCGCTGCAGCTCGTTTAAGTGCTTCACCAAGAGGTAGCACCATTGGTCGTGGTCACAAAGTAAATAAAGAGGAAATTCTTGGTTTATACGTGGCGATTGAGAAATTTATTCGTACCGGAGAAGAGGAGTGGAATTTTTGGATGAAGCAAATTGCGCATATTGAAAATGCGGTTAAGGATATTAATAGTATTAAAACTAGAGTATTTGTTCCAGAATTAGCAAATGCAACTCCAAACCTAGAAATTTCATGGGATCCAACAGTGATTAAAGCTACGGGACAACAAATTCAAAAAAAATTAAGTCTTGGTGAACCAGGAATTGAATTAAATGCGGGTAAAAATAATATTTCATTAGTTACCTTCATTATGGTACCTGGCGAAGAAAAAATTGTTGCTAAACGTATTAGAGAGGAATTATTAAACGTATAATTTCAAATTAATTCCAATAAAAAAACCTGATCAAATTTGATCAGGTTTTTTTATGATACAATAGTCTATTTCACCACCATATTTGAAAATGGTATGACATAAGCTTGCAGGAAAACAAATAGTCCCACGAGTGCCGCAAGCGCGATACTATGGAAAAATACATACCTTAATATTTGTCCCTCATGCCCATACCAATTTGTTGCTGTACTGGCAACCACAATGCTTTGTGCATCCACCATTTTACCCATTACACCACCAGAGCTGTTTGCTGAGGCCATCAAAATGGGACTCACATCGGTTTGTTCGGCAGTGATGGTTTGCAAACTTCCAAAAAGTACGTTAGAGGCTGTATCAGATCCCGTTAAGGCCACACCTAGCCATCCAAGCATAGTTCCAAAAAACGGATATAAAACTCCTGTTTTTGCCAAGGCTAGCCCTAAGGTTGCATCTGCCCCCGAAAATTTGGTGACATAGCCAAGAGCCAGCATTGCTGCGATAGTAATTAAAGAAAATCGGACTCGCCAAAGAGTTTGGAAGTAGATTTTGATCATTTCTTTAATGGAAAAGCCAATAGCAAATCCGGCAAGGATAGCGGCTAAAAGTATGCCAGTCCC
>JBIHZP010000025.1:0-10807 GCA_044231315.1 Daejeonella sp.
GGATATAAAACACCAAATTTAGAGGATGAACCCTCCAAAATATCAATTCCAGTGGAACCAGAAGTGTGAACAATCAACTTATCACTAACTTTTAACTCTTGCGCTAAGTCGTTAATGGCTTCATCTTTAACTGAAATAATGTAGAGATCCGCTTTTCGATCCAAATGGTCGAAATCTGATATTGCTGTTGCAGCCAAATTATCTGCGAGCTCACGAGCATTCTCGATGTTACGGCTCCACACTTGAACAATATCTTGTCCCGCTAATTTGAAAGCACGTCCCAATTGCGTAGCTACATTTCCACTACCTAGTAAAACGATATTCATTAGGCCTGTTTATTTTCTTTGTTTCTACGGAAAATCGACAAAATAAAGCCAACTACCATAATGATAGTACCGCCCCACAATAAATTAATAAATGGAAACTCAATAGCTTTTAACACTACCCATTGTTTCTCAGCTTTAGGCTTTTGGTAAACCATTAGCTCTAACTTATTCTTGTCAGGAAAAACATTTGTAAAACGTAATTTTAATCCCTTTTCATCAATCTTTTTGCCAAAATCAAATTTAGAACCATCTTTCAGCATGTAAATAGGCTCTGAAGGATACATTTTATCTTCCGAATTGACTTCTAACTGCAAGCCAATAGCGATGTCCTTTTCACCAAGCGGAATATTTTGAACTTTTGCCTCACGATTTATTCCCTTAACCAAAATGAAGCCTTCTCTAAACCTTACTGTATCGCCAATATTGATTTCATAAGTTAAAGGCTTCTCATAATTCTCATCATCTGAATGTCCTTCATGCTCCTCATGATCTTCCTCTTTAAGAGGCACACTGCTCACATGCGTATAAATATCGTGGAACAAGTAATGCTTGGTATCAGGTGAGGCAATGATCTGTCTCATTTTAGCATTTAATTGCGCGTTTGGATACAGGGTAAAATTCTCTTTCTCCTTACCAGACTTTTCGTCCAAAACCTTGTAATTAATTCTGTAATAAGTATTTACCCCCTCAACCGAATCACCTAAATAAGTTACGGTATAGCGATCCATTTTAACGGGTTCATCTTTGTAAAGAATAATATTTTCACGGGGATTGTTGTTTTTTGCGAATTCATCACCAAATCCGATTCCGGTATTGTTAATCGAAACCACCTTATTTGTAGCGGCGGCCACTAGTGCTCCAATTAATAATAAAGCGAAGCCGATGTGCGCGACAGCAGAGCCCGCTAAACGCCATTTACCAGAAAAAGCATCTCCCAAAATTCTGGCATTCGCAACAATAGAAAATATAGCTGCAAAAGTTAGAATAATATACATCACGTTGGAGTAAATATCCATGATATAAACTGCCGCAGCGGTAATAAATAAAGATAAAACCAAGGAAACAGAAATACTGATGAAAAACTTCTTAGGATCTGTTTTCTTGTATTTTAAATATTGTGCGAAGGCTGAAATAAAAGCAATCACGACCGCAAATGGCACCTGCCATTTATTATAATGAGCAATAACATCTGCAGGAGGTGCAATTTCAGTTCCAAAAATTGCATTAAACACCGGGACTGAAGTAGTGGCCAAGATTTGCAAACAAGCAATTGAAATCACTAAGGCACCTATAAACAACCAAAATTCGCGTGAATAAGTCTCCTCGTCTTTTTTAGTAATTGGCAGCTCTTTCCATCTAATAACCATGAAAAAGATGGCCAGAAAAAGAAAAAAGAGGACATATAATACTAAATGCCAAAACATGCCTAAATCCGTAAATGAGTGTACAGATGTTTCCCCTAAGATGCCACTTCTTGTTAAGAAGGAGGCATATAAAACTAAAACAAAACTTATTAAGACTAAGAAAGTAGCAGTAAAATACGAGTGACCTGAATTTTTATACGCGATTAAAACGTGTACTGCTGCAATTAGGGTCAACCAAGGAATAATGGATGCATTTTCAACTGGATCCCATGCCCAAAAGCCACCAAAATTTAAAGCCTCATAGGCCCAGAATGAACCCATAATGATCCCAGTACCCAGAATCATTACTGCAAATAAAGTCCAAGGTAAGGCAGGTTTAACCCAATCCGAGTATCTTTTTTCCCATAAACCACCGATGGCATAGGCAAAAGGGATAATCATGGATGCAAAGCCTAAAAACAAAGTGGGCGGATGAATGACCATCCAATAATTCTGAAGCAAGGGGTTTAATCCGTTTCCATCTGGGATTAAATTCAAATAATCGCCACGCTGAAAAATCGGCCCTGGAACCGCATCTCTCAATAAAATAAAGGGAGAGCTACCAATCTTAATTCCGAAAACATCAACGCCCACTAGCATGGAAGCGATAAAAGCTTGCGAAAGCATTAAGATAGTCATTACAGAGTTTTCCCAAGTTTTACCCCTCTTAAAGATAATGAAACCTAAAAACGACTGCCAGAACATCCAAAGCCAGAAACTACCTTCTTGGCCTTCCCAGAAAGAAGAAATAATATAGTAAACAGGTAATATTTTAGAAGAATGCGCCCAGGCATAGTGATATTCAAATAAATGATTGTAAATAATGTAGTAAAGCGAAGAGCCAATACCAATTACTGCGAGTAAATTAATTAGAAAAGCAAGCCTGGCAATTTTCTTCCATCCGTCAGAACTTGCTCTAACAAGAGAATCTTTGGAAAGATTTGTACTTGTTGCAAAATAGTAGGCTACCGTAGCAAGCAATGCAGTGCAAAACGATAAAACGATGAAGAATTGACCTATCTTTCCAGGAAGAAGATTTTCTCCAATAAATTGTATATCCATTAAGATTTAATTTTTTGCGGTAGTCGCAGATACTTCAGTAACTTCTACCTCGTCGTTTGTATATTTTGACGGGCACTTCATTAAAATTTTTGAGGCATGAAACTCGTTTCCAACCATTTTACCGGTTAAAACTATCTGCTCAGAGCGTTCGAAATCTTGTGGTTTTGCCCCATTAAACACAACTTTGCTCTCACGACCCTCATTATCACTCATGTAAAAGGCAAAATAATTGGCATCTTGCTGAGGATCATAAAAAAGCTCTTTTTCTTTATTTAGCTGACCAACAACATGTAGTTCCGAGGTCGACTCTTTGGCATCAGCAAATGAGCCATAAGTACTTGAATCAGCATAAGTGCTTATGATTATACCAATCGCTAAAGCGATTATTAGAATACCTGCTATAGAACTTTTTTTCATGGCAATAAGTTTATAATGACTCAATTAATTTAGCAAAAATACTAATTAGAAAGCTCAAGAAGTAAATATAACAAGATTGTTTCTATGTTAGAATCATTCTAAATAAAAATGGAGCGAAATATTTAAATCCCGCTCCATTCTTGACATAATATTGACCAATTATGGCCAGATACCCATGTTCATATAAGAAATTGCAACCTTATCAATTGAGCTCACAAATGCAGCAGTTCTTAATCCATCAATTTTGGGATTAGCCATCTGCACCTCTCTAATTTCATGGTAAGATCTAATCATCGTATCTTCCAATCCTGAATTTACTAACTCAAGTTCAGTAGCACCTTTAACAATTAAGCTTCTTTGTACAGCATCAAGCGTTACTCCGGTTGTCTTCTCAACCATGTTTACCAAATTTAGGTTAGCATTTTCCTCGTAGCGCTTATCCATTCTTCCGAATGCAACATGCGAAAGGTTTTTAAGCCACTCAAAATAAGAAACCGTTACCCCACCTGCATTACAGTACATATCAGGAATGATAATACATCCTCTACTTATTAGCACTGCAGCTGCTTCCGGAGTGGTTGGTCCGTTTGCTGCTTCAGCAACGATCTTAGCCTTAATATTTGCTACATTATTAATCGTAATTTGATTTTCAAGAGCTGCTGGCACAAGAATATCGCATTCCTGCTCCAAGCCTTCAGCCGAATTTTTAAATTCTTTCTGAGCACCTGCAAATCCAAGAATTGAACCTGTCATTTTTCGATGCGTAAATACCTCATCAAGGTTCAAGCCTGAAGAATTATAAATTGCACCTTCATACTCGCAAATTCCTACTACTGTGGCACCAAATTCAATCAGGTACTTAATTGTATGATATCCAACATTACCAAGACCTTGAACAATTACGCGCTTTCCTGATAAACCGGGACTTAATCCGAGTTTTTTCATGTCTTCAGCAATATCAACACATTCTCTTACAGAAATAGCTACACCACGACCGGTTGCTTCTTTCCTTCCGGCGATACCATGCAAAGCCAATGGTTTTCCGGTTACACAACCCAATGCATCCAATTGTCCTGGATTCATTGTTTGGTAAGTATCAGCAATCCAGCTCATTTCACGCTCACCTGATCCATAATCTGGTGCTGGAACATCAATTGCGGGACCGATAAAATTCTTTTTAATCAATTCAACCGTATACCTACGTGTGATTGTTTCAAGTTCGGCAGTGGTATACTCTTTTGGATTAATTTTTATGCCACCCTTGGCACCTCCAAAAGGAACATTTACAATGGCACATTTATAGGTCATTAATGCTGCAAGGGCCATTACCTCATCTTCATTCACCATTTCGCTGTAGCGAATACCACCTTTTGTTGGCGATTTATGATGTGAATGCTCTACTCTCCAGGCATCAATAACCTCGAAACCATTTCCTCGACGAATTGGGAAACGAAAACGATAAACACTATTGCATGATCTGATCTGGTCAAGCAATCCTTCAGGATGAGAAGTGAATTGTGCTGCGTGATCAAAAAACTGGCAAACATCACCAAAAAACGAAGTTTCTGAGTGCGCTGCGTCTATAGACTTAGCCATAAAATTAATTTATTAGTTTGAATAATTGGTTTTTCTGGTGCAAAGTTGTTAGAAAAAAGTCGATACTTAAAATGAAAATTACTTAGTGTATAAAATACATCTTTGCCGAGAGGGGAAAAATCTTAGTTAAAAGATTTTAAACCTCGATTTTCGACTATTTTTGCTTCTCAATTTTTTTTAATCGATTATCAATCGAGAACAAATAAATTGCTATTCCTATAAAAATAACGGCAAGAACCATCACCACCACGTAAATCTTTCCTGATTCTCTCAGCTCGGTTGCCATATCAACCCCATTCGAGTTTTGAGCAATACTGATCATTGATAATGATAAGATGAAACAAATTGTTAGGATAACAGTTTTCATGGTGACAAGATTTAGAAATAAACTTTTATAATTATTTGATAAATTAGAAATTAATGATCCTCTAACTTTCTATTTTCAATTTTACGAATACGATATCTGATAGTTGTTATCCAAACACCGATTAATATCCAACCAAATACAGCAGGATAAAATACAGGTCTAAGTTCAGGAGCCATATCCTTTGTATTAAAGCCAGGGTTCCCTCCGTTTCCGGGATGTAAAGAATCGGTTAATCGTGGCAGTATAAACAGTAAAACTACCATGATGGGAAATGCAAAAATATTATATACTGATGAAATTCTTCCTCTTTTTTGCTCTTCTTCAAGCGAATTCCTAAGAACTAAATAAGCCAGATAAACAAGAAGCGCGATTGCTGCACTATTTTGCTTCGGATCATTACTCCAGGCTTCACCCCAAGTAAATTTAGCCCAAACAGCCCCTGTAACAAGTCCCAAAACACCAAAAACAATGCCCACATTAGCACTTTCAACCGCCATTAGGTCGTCATTTTCATTTGATGTACGTAAAAAACGTACACTATAAACAAATGAAATCGTCAACATGACAATCATAGAGAACCACATTGGGACATGGAAATGAATATTACGGATGGTTTCGTTCAATATTGGCTTGGCGGGAACATGAAAAAGAAAACCTGCAATAATGGAGAATAGCACAAGAATTATAGCCAAAATCTTCCACCAAATTTTATTCATAGGATTGTATTTTAATCACGCCAAAGGTAAGGAAATAACAATAAAGAAGTAGTGACTACAATCACATTTATAGCCATAATTACGCCAATTTCATCGTAAGAAACCGACCTGTCTAAACCATCCATTGCATTTTTCGAAAATTTAATCAAAACAACCAATAATGGAATAATCAAAGGAAAGCTTAAAATAGCCATGAGTCCGCCTCCATTACTTGCTTTCGACGCAATTCCAGAAATCATCGTAAAAACTGAAGCAAAGCTAATACTCCCCAATAAAACCGAAAGTAAATAAAACCAGGGGTCGCCCATGGGATTATTGAAAACTAAAGAATAAAAACCGAGGGCAATCAGCGAAAGTAAAATCATCAAGATAATATTGTAAATTATTTTGGAGATAATAATTGCCTTCGGACTAGCGATGGTGTAATAATAAAGCTGGCGGGCACGATTTTCTTGAATAAAACTTTTAGTGATGGCATTTACAGAAGCAAATAGCATGATTATCCAGAATAAGGCATTCCAGGTTTGGGCGCTACTTACCTGACGAAATGCTAAATAGCAAACAAAAACGGTAGAAACCACGTATAAAAGTATTCCGTTCAAAGCATATTTTGAACGCCATTCAAGCATGATTTCCTTCCGGATTAAGAACTTTATTTGGTTGAATAAATCCATCGCGACAAATATAAACTTTGAATTTCAGTTTTAGGTATTTAGCTAACAGATTCCAAGATTTCTCTTTAATTTGGTTCTATGTATTCAAATTAATTGAGAGCCCAATTGGAAAAATAATCATTGAAGTCAGAGAAAAAGAGGTAAACACCACTAGCTATGCTACACTAGCTTGACGAATGGAAAATGCATTAGCAATTCGTGCAGTTGCAGCTGACAATGGGGAAAATAATCTTTTGCTAGTTGTGCCTTGCCATCGCGTAATAGCTAGCAGTGGAGAATTAGTTGGGTTTTCTGATGGTTTATGGCAGAAATAATAGCTTTAGAATATGAAACAAGAATGACTATGCTGGGACAGTCATTCTTGGATTATAAATTTTGAGAATTACTTTCCGCTTGATCTCGGTGCTAATTCCACATGGTAACGAACCAATTCATCTATTGGAGAACGAATAATTTTACCCACTTTCATACCATATTCAATAGCGGTTTCCTCAAGCACATTCCTGAAATTGTATCCAACAGAACCGATACAATTGAAGGTATAATCTTTATAATTTGGATAATGGCTTACTATATTTTCGAAGAAATCAACAAAGGAAGTCTTGACTATTTTCCTTGAATACTCTGCATGAACATTATTATCGTAAACAAACTTACTGAAGCTAGCACAAAAACGATTGGCAAGAGGCTTGGTATAAACCTGATCGGTTACTTGCTCAGGGGTTAATTTGTAAGTTTCCCAAAAACGTTCCCTAACCACTTCCGGCATATATCCACGTAAATAATCCGTCAATAATTTTTTTCCAATATAACATCCACTTCCCTCATCGCCCAAAATATAAGCAGCTGAATCAATATTTAATGAGATGTCTCTACCATCGTAAAGTCCCGTATTAGTACCCGTTCCTAGAATTGCGGCAAAGCCTGCATCAAGTCCTAATAAGGAACGAGCTGCAGCAAGAAGATCATGACCGATATAGATGCTTGCTTTAGTAAAAACATTTGCCATAGCATCTGAAACTATCTTTTGCTTATCATCAGTAGAGCAACCAGCACCATAATAATTCACTTCAGTAACTTGATCTAAATCTAAATCTGAAGGAAGACCCTTAAAAAGAGATTCAACAATATATTCTGAACTTACAAAGTATGGGTTATAACCTTCAGTATTAAAATAGATTTTTTGACCAGCATCATTTAATAAACACCAATTAGTTTTTGTTGAGCCACCGTCAGCAATAATGATCATAATTAAAATATTTAAAGTTTAAAGATATGACAATAATACTTATTGTCAAGAAGACACTATGCATTTTATTAATGTTCCTTAATTTGTTTGAAAGTAGAAATAAATAATGGAATTCAAAATTCACACGGCGGACCTTAATTTTGTTTTTTGAAGAATTGAAAAAGATTATAATGGCAAGAAAATTATTCCGGAAAATAATTTGCACATGATTAGCTACAGAAATTTAGGCTTTTTAAGATCTTATCATTTATTAAGCGAGAAAAAAATTCCAAATAAGCAAGATTAAATTTAATTTTAGCCATGAATGAGACAAAAATGATGGTAGATCTACGCAGCGACACTGTTACTCGGCCTAGTCCGGGGATGCTGGAAGCAATGTATAGCGCGAAAGTTGGGGACGATGTTTTTGGGGAAGATGAAACCGTAAATGCGCTCCAAAACAAGCTTAAACATTTATTTGGAATGGAGGATGCCTTGTTTTGCCCATCAGGCACTATGACCAATCAAATCGCAATTAAATGCTTCACGAATCCAATGGATGAGGTTATTTGTGATGAAACCGCCCATGTTTACCGTTATGAAGGTGGAGGGATCGCATTCAATTCTTCCGCATCAGTGCGTTTATTATATGGCGATCGCGGTCGCCTGACTGCCGATCTAATTGAACCTCATGTCAATCCCAACAATATTCACTATCCAAAAAGCACTTTGGTAGTCCTTGAAAATACAGTAAACCGTGGTGGTGGTAGCTTTTACACACTTGATCAAATAGAGCCCATTTACCATTTATGCCGCTTAAAAAACATGAGCCTTCATTTGGATGGAGCACGCATTTTTAATGCACTAGTAGAAACAAACGATAGTCCGAAAGAGTATGGAAGAATGTTTGATGGAATTTCTGTTTGTTTATCCAAAGGATTAGGCGCACCAGTAGGTTCTGTGCTTTTAGGAAGTACAGAAACCATACAGAAAGCAAAACGTATACGTAAAGTTTTCGGTGGAGGCTGGCGTCAAGCTGGTTTTCTTGCTGCAGCGGGTATTTATGCCCTTGATCACCATGTTAATCGCTTGAAAGATGATCATCGCCGTGCGAAGATTCTTGCGGAGGCATTGCTTGACTTACCTTATGTTAAAAGCTGCATGCCTGCAGACACTAATATTGTCATTTTTGAGCTCGATGAAAAGCACAATCCAGAAGAATTTGTCGAAAAGTTAGCACACCACGGCATCAAATGCAATACCTTTGGGAAGCAAATGATTCGTTTTGTTACCCATTTAGATATCGATGATGGGATGATTGACTACACGCTTGATACGCTAAAGAAAGTCCATTAAATAAAATATTACCATGAAAATGACATTTTCAGCATAATCTTGATGGAAATTTTGCTTTTCTTGCAGTTGATCTAAAAACATTTGATCTATGGAAAAAATTCTGATAGCCAACAGGGGTGAAATTGCCCTTCGGATCATGCGCTCTGCGCGTGAAATGGGCATCAAAACCGTTGCTGTATTTTCTGAAGCTGATCGGAATGCCCTCCATGTGAGATATGCTGATGAAGCTATTTGTATTGGCCCCGCGCCATCCGCACAATCTTACCTCTTAGGGGAAAAGATTATAGAAGCCTGCCAAAAAACAGGTGCTCAGGGAATTCATCCGGGTTATGGATTTTTATCTGAAAATGCTGCTTTTGCTAGGATGGTAAAGGCTGCGGGACTCATTTTAATTGGTCCATCACCTGAAGCGATGGAAATTATGGGTAATAAATTATCTGCCAAAGCAGCGGCATTAAGTTTTCAAATTCCCATGGTTCCCGGAACGGAGGAAGCAGTTACAGACCTTGATATTGCACAAAATAGAGCATTAGAAATTGGTTACCCAATATTGATAAAAGCTGCTGCTGGTGGCGGTGGTAAGGGAATGAGGATTGTAGAAAAGGCTGCCGACTTCATAGAACAAATGGATCTTGCAGTTTCGGAGGCGAGTTCTGCCTTTGGCGATGGTTCAGTATTTATCGAACGTTATGTTTCCTCACCTCGGCACATAGAAATACAGGTTTTAGGAGATAATTACGGCAATATTGTCCACCTTTTTGAACGCGATTGCTCTGTACAACGCAGGCATCAAAAAGTAGTGGAAGAAGCTCCATCTTCGGTCTTATCTGAGGAACTTAGAAGAAAAATGGGTGAAAGTGCGGTAAATGCCGCCCGATCCTGTAATTATATCGGTGCCGGAACCGTTGAATTTATTCTGGATGAAAATTTAGATTTCTTCTTCCTAGAAATGAATACACGCTTACAGGTTGAGCATCCGGTAACGGAAATGATTACAGGAATTGACCTCGTAAAAGAACAAATTCGGATTGCTCGTGGTGAGCCCTTAAGTTTTACACAGGATGACCTTAAAATTAAGGGGCATGCCATTGAGGTGCGAGTTTATGCCGAAGACCCGGCAAATAATTTCCTGCCAGATATCGGTAATTTGCAGACTTATGTCACTCCGAAAGGTCCTGGAATACGTGTAGATGATGGTTTTGAGCAAGGAATGGACATCCCAATTTATTATGATCCAATGATTGCCAAATTGGTAAGCTATGGAAAAGACCGCCAAGAAGCTATTGAACGTATGATTCGCGCCATCGATGAGTACCAAATTACAGGTATCCAAACTACCCTGGCTTTCGGAAAATTTGTGATGCAGCACGAAGCATTTGTATCAGGCAATTTTGATACTCATTTTGTAAAAAAATACTTCCTTCCTGAGCACCTGATGCACGAAAATGAAGAAGAAGCCATGATTGCTGCCCTGATAGGTTCGAATTTTATGAATTCACACAGCGGATCTGCCAAAGTTGATGCTTCCATTGAGGAAAAATCTCAATGGAAAAAGAATAGAAAAGAATATTAATATTTAGAAAATATGTTTACAGGTATAATTGAGACTATCGGTCGTGTAGTAGAGTTAAAAAAGGATCAAGATAATTTACATCTTATTAT
>JBIHZP010000214.1:0-3268 GCA_044231315.1 Daejeonella sp.
GCTGTTTTTATTCCGAAGGTATTATTGCCAAATGGGACGGTGTTTAAATAGAGCGTTATAATTTCATTTTTTGAATAGTAACTCTCTAATTTATAAGCTGTTACCCATTCTTTTAATTTAAAAATGAGGGTTCTAACTAATGGGATATATTTGATTAAGCCTTGCGATTTTCTATTTCTAGTGCTATAAAGATTTTTGGCAAGTTGCTGTGTGATGGTACTCGCACCTCGCTTTTCTCCACTTGCAGTAGAAACAATACTTGAAAGGAGAGATCGTACATCAATGCCGCTGTGCTTATAAAAACGAACATCTTCCGTGGCCACAAGGGCATCTATGAGTGCCGGAGAAATACTGTCATATTCAACAGGGGTTCTATTTTCTTTATAATATTTACCGATAAGTTTTCCATCGGAAGTGTAAAGCTCAGAAACTACATTAATTGCAGGATTGTTAATGTCCTTAATGGTTGGTGAGTATCCAAATAACCATAAAAAATTAAGTTCTAAGGCACAGAAAAAGAGAATAACACAGTAGATTGCTATGCAAACATAGCGAAGAGGCTTACTTTTAATTCTTTGGAACATCTGGTAAATATGGGGAAATCATGCTTAAAATAAGATAATTTCTTTTGGCTTTTTTATCAAATTTGATTTTAAACGAAGCAATCAAAATGTAATTATACATAATTGAAAGAAATAATATTGTTAGACGTTTAAAATGAGATTAATACTTACGTTAATTAAATGCTTATAATAGTGCTTTTTCAATGTTTGAACCTAAATTAGGAGTTTTTGTTCCTGATATTAATCAAAGATCCAAATGGAAAGAATCAGCATCTTTTAGAAAAGGGAAATTAATTCTTGCTTGTGCGAGGTCGTTTTTATTGATTGTAAAAGTATAAAGGTCTTCGTCATTAGGTTTATAATAAATCACCTTCCCATTTGGGTCTATGCACATCGAATCACCTGAATGGAAAACTTCATTCCCATCATGCCCCACACGATTTACTGCAACTACAAAAGTTTGATTTTCAATGGCTCTAGCAGGTATTAATGAGCGCCAGTGTAAAGAACGACGTTCTGGCCAGTTAGCTACAATCAAAAGCAAGTCGTATTCTTCATTGTTATTTCTAAGCCAGACTGGAAAACGTAGGTCATAACAGATTACGGGACAGATTTTCCAGCCATTAAGTTCAACAAATAACTTTTTGGTACCGGCAGTATAATGTTTATCCTCCTCACCAAATCCAAATAGATGCCTTTTGTCGTATTGTTCATGGCTACCATCCGGACGCATCCAAATGAGACGGTTATAATATTTATCTGATTCTTTTATAATGAGACTTCCAGTAACTACGCTGTCAAACTTTCGGGCTTGATCATGCATCCATTTCATGGTTTTGCCGCCCATCTCTTCAGCTAATTTGCTTGGATTCATTGAAAATCCGGTGCTAAACATCTCTGGAAGGACAATCAGATCAGTTTTTTCACGAATAGAATTAAGGCGTAAACCTAGATTTTGAAGATTTTTATCAATATTTTCCCAAAAAAGGTAAGATTGAAAGGTTGTAATCTTTAGTGTTGTCATTAGTTTTTTTTATACGTAAAGATTCATATAGTGTTCGTGTTAAACCTTAATTAAGCAATTTACCGCTTTTTCTATTGTTTCATTTTTTTTGGCAAAACAAAAACGAAGTACATGTTGGTCTGTATTCCTTGAATAAAATGCCGAGACTGGTATGCATGCAACTCCAAATTCTTTGATTAGCCTCATAGCCAATTCGCTATCCTTTTCATCACTTATCCTGCTATATTGGACAGTTTGAAAATAGGAGCCATGGCATGTTAACAAGTCAAAACGTGTTTCTTGCATTAAGGTATAAAAAAAATCTTTCTTTTTCTGAAATAAATCACTTATTTCCAAATAATTAGCTTCGGTTTTTAAAAAATCAGAAATGGCATGCTGTATAAATGAATTAACGCTAAATACTTCAAATTGATGTACTTTTCTAAATTCTTTCATCAAATATTCGGGTGCTAAGCAATATCCAACTTTCCAGCCAGTTGCATGTAAAAGTTTACCAAATGAAGCAATAATAAAGCTTCTTTCTTTTAATTCGGGGTATTTTGATAAACTCAGGTGCTCTTTGCCATCATAAATTAGATGTTCATAAACCTCATCGCTAAGAATTATAATTTCTGAATCTTTAGTAAGTTCAACTAAGTATTTTATGTCATTTTTATCCAAAACTCTTCCTGTAGGATTGTTCGGATTGTTTAAAATGATCATTCTGGTTTTGGGATTAATTAAACTTTTAACTTCCTCCCAATTGATGGTATAGTTTGGGGCATTTAATTCTACCGACCGCACGCAACCTCCAAATAGCTTGACAGCGGGACTATAAGAATCATATGCAGGTTCAAAAATAATAACTTCGTCATCAGGCTTAATGATACATGCAATAGCAGCAAAAAGGGCTTGTGTTCCTCCGGCAGTAATGGTAATCTCGGTTTCGGGATGATAAATAGCTTGATGCAACTTTTCCTGTTTTTCTACAATTCGTTCCCTCAGACTCATCAATCCGGCCATTGGCGCGTATTGATTAAAGCCTGCTTTCATATAATGCTCCACCAATCCGATAAGTTCGGAAGAGCATTCATAGTCTGGAAAGCCTTGCGACAGGTTTACAGCCTTATACTGTGTTGCCAGCTGCGACATAATGGTGAAAATAGTAGTACCTACTTCTGGCAATTTTGATGCTATGTTCATTTCAAGCTAAAATAGGAAAATCTATTTCCAGAATCGTTATGGATCTTTAAAATTTAGATTAAATTATTATCTTAAGCTTTATCTTTCTAAAATCTATGACCTACAAAACCAAAGAAAGTCGCTTATTACTTATTCTAGGCTCTTTTTTAATTGCAAATGCAATCCTCGCCGAATTTATAGGGGTAAAAATATTTACCGTAGAAGGTTCTCTAGGAATTCAAAAGTTTAATATGGATATGTTCGGCGTTCCCGATCTCTCTTTTAACATGTCGGCGGGTGTAATCACTTGGCCCTTAATATTTATTATGACGGATATCATCAATGAATATTTTGGGGTAAAGCAAGTCCGATTTTTATCTATTCTTGCCGCCATTCTAATCAGCTATGCTTTTTTAGTTGTAGGATTTGCAATGAATTTAGTCCCCTCAGATTTTTGGATTAATCAGACCATAAATAATGAATCCCTTAATATGAATAATGCATTTTCTGCTATTTTCGG
>JBIHZP010000215.1:0-3261 GCA_044231315.1 Daejeonella sp.
TTGTTAAAGCAGCAAAAACCTCATAACTATCATTGGCAAGACTCGAAATTAATTCAGTTTGAGTACCATTTAAAGTGTGATCATTATGCGAATCCAAGGAAGAAACTATACCTGCATTTATAAGTTGTTCCATGTTATAGTGAGCGCTATCAAATGAGCCATATTGACTACTAATTGTCTGTCCCTGAATGGTGAGTTGAATATGATCATTGGCCATATCTTTACCCATTGAAGCATAAAACAGATGAGTTTTCCCACCTCCCCTTGCCGGCGGACCACCTCTGCCATCAAAAAACACTAGATTAACACCATTGTTTCGTGCTGCAGTAGTTAATGCCACCTTGGCCTTTAAAATAGACCAATTTGCCATCAAATAACCACCATCCTTGGTACTATCAGAGAAACCAAGCATAATGGTTTGTTTATTATTTCTACGCTTAAGATGCTCGCTATAAAAAGGATGGGTATAAAGCAACTCCATTATTTGGCTTGCCTTTGACAAGTCGTCAATGGTTTCAAAAAGTGGAACAAAATCAATATTTAAAGCTTCCTTTTTCCATCCACTTAAGAGGAATAGCTCCATCAATTGGAGAATATCTGAAGCCTGCTGGCAATTGCTAATTATAAAACGATGACATGCCTTCTCCCCTCCTGCTACTTGCAGTTTATTGACTAATCGGATGGTGTCAAGAGTATCTTTAATGAGAATATCTTGCTGCGCAGGACAATGAAAGTCGAGTTCTTTAAACTCAAGTCCAGCAACACGCTCATTTTCTGTTAATTGAGCTTCCTTTCGGACCCTTTCTAACCCAATTTGCTTTAAAGCAAACTGATGCACATTTCTTAAAATCCGGCTATCTTGCCTAATATCAAGGGAAGCAAAAAAGCAACCAAAGAGTTTAACTTTATTAATAAGATCTTCTACTTTATCTAAAAATAGTCCGTCATGAACCTCAATAAGTACATTTTTAATTGCCTCTAGGTTTTCAAGGATTTCCAACTGTTGATTTACGGGATTATCAACTACATTGAAACTATTTTCATAAAACAAGTTTTGTAATGTAGCGATGTATCCTTCTACACCACGAAAAGTTACACGCCTTTTAAGATTGCGGAAATCACGATAATAACAACGAAAAAGTATTGTACGGAGTAAAACAGAGACAGTTTGAGTGCTTTCGACGGTTACATTGGGATTACCATCACGATCACCACCAGGCCAAAAGCCTAATTCTATAAACTGAGCTGAATCTGAAAGATCAAACTCCCGATCAATTTGCGATTGAATACTTGAGGTTGTTTGATAAAATACATTTTCAAGAAACCAAGCAAGACTCACTGCTTCATCTACCGGACTAGGCTTATTTTTATTAAAAAAAGGTGTTTTCCCTAGCTGTTTTAACAATAAATTGATTGAATTTATGTCGTTTTGCTTCAAGGCTTCAATCAAATCGGTAATGATGGATAAAACAGGCCCAGGATAAAACTGGGTGGGATGTGCCGTCAGGACAAGTCTTAGAGAGAAATCTTTTAATTTTTCTTTAATTTTTTTGTCGATCGCAGGATTAGCAGCAGCCTGCTGAAAAAGAGAATTTAGAGAGCCGGTATCTTCAAAACGACCTGTTTTATTAAAAGATGCATCTTCAACCGCATCAAATAGAACTACCTGACGCTCAATATATTGAATAAAACGAAACAAGAGATCGAAGCGATCTGCAGCATGAACATATTGTTCATATTGACCAAAAAAACTTTCTATGATATCTGTTGGTCCGAGTTGTGATTTTACACCTTCCTCACAATGCGAGGTGAAAAATGGTAATAAGGTGCCGGTATGCTTAATCTGATAAAATGGTAATGTCAGAAATAGGCTATTATACAGTTCAAATCTATTTACAACTTCATTTGTGAAGATTGATTCTTTCTCGCTTAACTTCATTTAAAATCTATTCTAAGGCCTAAAATACAAGCAACATACAAAAGTGCAATATTTATAACAAATATTAATTTTTAATTGATAGTTTTTAATAAAATGAGGTATTTTTTATGTAATTTATAAGAAAGATGTATTTTAATTCAATAATACATTTCAAAATGCAGCGCAAATTCAACATTTATTCTAAGATTTATAGTTTAACAATTTAAGATACAGGTATTTAAACAATTGTTAAAAGAGCAATGTCCAGAATCAATGCAATGATAGATTCAAATCTAATTGCGTATTTCCCTGATCTTCAAACTTCTAAAAGAAACTTGATCACCATGATCTTGAATTAATATTTTCCCATTTGGAGCTAATCCGAAATCCTTTGCATTCCTGAATTTACTTTGAGATACCAATTCTTTAAATTCGGCAGATTGGCGATCAAATTCTAGAACTTTATAGCCATTTAACCAATGTTCTACTTTATTATTGGGATAAACTCTGATCATAGCCTGATTCCATTCACCGATTTTTTTTATGGCTGCAGGAATTTTCAGAGCTGGAATGAGGTCATACAAAGAGGCCAAAGTTCGATTGCCTTTAATACCCATTTTAGCATCTGGATGTTTCTCATCGTCCAAGATTTGATATTCTAGCCCTAAAACTGTGCCATTATAATCGTTCATCAAGTATTTGATTCCACTATTTGCCCCTTCAGTCAATTTAAAATCAAACTTTAATTCAAAGGCAGTAAATATTTTTTGCGTGACGATATCTCCGCCCAAGGCAGGCCGACCTACTTGATCTTTTTCTATGCTTAAAATTCCATCTTGAATAAGCCAACCACTTTCAGGGAATTTATTAGTGTTCGTAAGAGTCCAGTTCTTAGTCGTTTTCCCATCCCATAACAAACGATATCCAAGACTTTTTTCCTCTTTGGAAAGATTATTAGGCAAAGTATTTACTACGAAAACCGGATTAGAAGCCAATGGTTTTATATTTTTTGTCTGAATTTTAATGTTTTTCCATCTAATTTGCCGACCGGCAGGTTCAGAATTAGGAATTGAATGCACTTGTAGGGCAATAAATCCCTTTTGAGTTTCAGCATCAATCAAATGAGCTACAGGAACGCCATTTAACCAGGTTTTGATACTATTTCCAATACATTCAATTCGGTATTTATTCCAATCATTATTTTTAAACGCAGTTTTTGCTTGGGGATTTAACTCCAAATTATAAAGCCATCCCCTTCGAGCTTCATCATATATTCCTCCACTCCAAGCACGCGTTGAAGGATCTACCTCTACTTGATAGCCATGAACTCTTCCATTTTGGTA
>JBIHZP010000216.1:0-3258 GCA_044231315.1 Daejeonella sp.
GTCCACAATTAAAAAAGCACTGTCGGTCCTGTTTTTGAGCTATATTTTAACGGTATTTATTCTGGCTATGCTCTTAGTTTTACCATTTATTTTGATTAGCTCTGTCTTATTTAAAGAAAAAAAAGCACAAGATATTACATTCCTCTTCCTCAAACTATGGGCAGGAATATTTTCGGTATTATGTTTGTTTCCCATTAAAAGTCGAGGTTACAAGCTTCATAACCCTGATAAAGCCTACATTTACGTTAGTAATCATAACTCCTACTTAGATGCCATTGCCGTTGTGTTAAGCATTTCAGGATCCGTAAAGCCATTAGGGAAGATTGAAATGGTAAAAACACCGCTTTTTGGAATGATTTATAAAAGAGTCGTAGTTTTAATCGACAGAAAAGACAAGGAAAGTCGCGCGCGAAGTGTAGAAGAACTTAAAATCGACTTAGCTAGAGGGCAATCCATTTTAATATTTCCTGAAGGAACCATGAATAAAACAGAATCGGACCTTGCCGATTTTTACGATGGCGCATTTAGGCTGGCCATTGAAACACAGACTGATATTGCTCCAATGGTGATTTTAAATGCCAGAACCTTATTACCTAGAGCAAATCCGCTTGATATTAAACCGGGCTCAATTACATGTGTTTTTGATGAACCAATAGAGGTTTCGGGGTTAATAGCTGACGATCTTGAAAATTTAAAAGCGAAAGTTAGGAAGCGTATGGAGCATTTAATCAGGGTTAATTAATATTTTAAATTCTTCTCCGTTAAATCTTTGGCTTTTGGCAAAGATGGCAAACTTCTTAAGCCTTTGGGGCGACCCGATTGGTTAAATGTTTGAAGCGATCTTTTAATATAATTAATGAGCGCATATTCATCCCAAGTGGATAAAGAGCTATAATCAGGGCGATACATCACCATAAAATTCTTAAGGTCAAGGCTATCTAAGCCCGTAATATTACGCACCGCATTAGTACTAAACCTGCGATCCACCTCAGATTGCTGTAGCTCCTTTGTATAATAAACGTTAAATCGTCGGGCTTGAGCGGGCGTTTTGCCCACAAGTTCATAAATTGCTGTGAGAGGCTGGAAAAGAAAAGCCAAAAAAGGCGGCTTACCTGCATAATATGACCCATTTTTTCGATATTGACTTTTAATTTCATCCAACTCTTGTTTCTTAGTCTCGCCCAAAACTTTAACTTCAGAAAGCTTAATAACCGGCTGAAGCCTTAAAACCAAATCAGAAAAATCAGGCAATACCAGGATGAAATCCGTATAGCCAGATTTATAAAAAGTTAGTGTATCGCCTATTGATGCATTAATTCTAAATAATCCATAAACATCACTCTCAATAAATTGCTGAGTGTTTTTATTCAGAATAGAAACATTTGGAATTTTTGACATCCCCGACTTATCCATTATCAATCCACGAACAGAGGATTGCTGCGCATGCACTGATTTGTCAAGTCCAAAAATAAGTTGAACTAAAATAGTTAAGAGGATAAGAACTTTCTTCATCAAAGCAAAATTAGTAAAACAAAGGCTGTAAATACCCTAAATAATGTTAAATGATGATATTAATACGGCTTTCCAATTAAATCTTATCTTTGCAAAATGATTAAATCCATGACAGGATATGGTTTGGCAACCAGTGATTATGCACATGCAAAATACACGGTCGAGATCAAATCGTTGAACAGTAAATTTTTGGAACTTTCCTTAAAACTTCCAAAAGCGTTTTCTGATAAAGAATTTTTATTGAGAAATGAATGTACACGCCAAATTGAGCGTGGAAAGGTTAACATCAGCATCCAAGTTGAATATGCTGAAACGAAGCTAAAAACATCTGTAATCAATCAAGCATTACTAAAACACTATTATTCCCAGCTAAAAGAATCTGCGGATACACTAGGTGATACGGGAAGTAATCTTTTCCAAATGGCCTTAAATTTCCCTGAAGTAGTTCAGTATTCGGTTGATGAGCTGAGCGAAGACGAGTGGAAAATTGTTTATAAAACATTCGAGCAAGCGCTACTTAATTTTCAAAACTTCCGACAAGATGAAGGAAATGTATTAAAACAAGACTTGATACTCCGCATTACAAATATTACTGAAGGCATGAGATTGGTATCTGAACAAGAACCTTTACGCATTCCTTCCATTAAAGACCGACTAACCCAATTTTTGGAAGAGGCGGTGGGTAAAGAAAACATAGATCACAACCGCTTTGAACAGGAATTAATTTATTTTATTGATAAATTAGACATCACTGAGGAAAAAACTCGCTTAAAGAGCCATTGCGATTATTTTATTGTTGCGTTGCAGGACAAAGATGCCAATGGCAAAAAACTCGGATTTATATCCCAAGAAATTGGGCGCGAAATTAATACCATGGGTTCCAAAGCAAATGATGCTAAAATGCAACAGATTGTTGTCGGAATGAAAGAAGAGCTTGAGAAAATTAAAGAACAACTGTTGAATGTGCTTTAGGGGTTAGGTTAATAAGTGTTAAATTGTAAGTATTATTTTTGTTTACTGATTTTACGGGTATAAATGATCTTTACATTTTTCAATTTCGAGTTAATTAATTAAAATTAAAATCATTGACACAAAAAACGTATAATTATTACGTATAAATAAAGCATGAAAAAGGGTAAACTCATTATATTTTCAGCTCCTTCTGGCGCAGGTAAAACCACCATTGTACAGCATTTACTGAAGAAGTTTCCTGAATTATCTTTTTCAATATCGGCTACCACAAGAGAGCAGCGTGGAGATGAAGTGAATGCCAAAGATTACTATTTTATCAGTCAGGAGAGTTTTCTCCATAAAATTGCTCAAAAAGAGTTTGTTGAATTTGAAGAGGTTTACACTGGCACATTTTATGGTACTTTAAGGTCGGAAATTGAACGAATTTGGCAGGAAGGCAAGCATGTTATTTTTGATATTGATGTAATTGGCGGACTCCATCTTAAGAAAAAATTTGGCGAAAGTGCACTTGCGGTATTTGTACAACCTCCTTCATTGGATGTATTAATTGAAAGGCTAACTGGTCGTGGGACTGATTTACCTGAGAAGCTGGCCGAAAGGATTAAAAAAGCGGATAAAGAGCTGAAATATGCAGACCAGTTTGACGTTATATTGAAAAATTACGAGCTAGAAATAGCCTGTAATGAAGCAGAAAAATTGATTACAGAATTTCTTGCTCAATAATAAAAATAAAATGTTCAGTATACCCTATCTCAAATCTCATATCTCAAATCT
>JBIHZP010000217.1:0-3242 GCA_044231315.1 Daejeonella sp.
CAATGGCCAAGATTCACCATTTTGAATATGATGTAAAGCTGTAACAACTCCAACACAACCAGCTTGACGAATATCACTTAAGCTCACTGGATCTTGAGGACCATACCAGCGCATGGTATGCATCATAGAAAAAACCATTTTACAATTTTAAATTAGATTTTTTCTGAAGAATTAGCATTTGCTCTGCAAAGCGATAGCCTAATATTTGGGAAGATTTAGAATCAAAATGGGATTCATCATCTACCTTATTTACCAATCCATCCGACTTTGCTAAAGCTGTGTTTGCTACCTTTTCTGGCAAGGGTGCAATCATCTGGTTGATAATTTTACGATTTTCTTTAAATGTTCCTAATTCTCCAACCACAACAGGCAAATTCGGATTTTTACAAACTTTACGAATCCTAGAAATTAATACCTCAAGATTTGAAAGGTATTTTGCAGCTGTTTCGGGCTTTGTATCCGATTCACCTTGATGCCAAATTAAGCCTTTAATAACTCCATACTTCATAGCCTCCTCGATGCGTTTAACCGCATCGTCATATGGATGAGTATCTGTTTCTTTATCATACGCTCCTGGCTGCCATTTAGAAATAGACGTTCCACCCACCGCACTAGGAACTAAGGCAATTTTAACCTTAGGATTTGCCTCAGCCATTTTAATTCCAAATGCTAAGCCTGGTCCCACACCAGCACTTTTGGGTTTATCGAAATGAAGTGGATGCTTTGCCAAAACCCATTCATTGTCTTTATTAAGCATCATTACCTGTGGATTTACTTCTTTAATAAATTCATCTGTAATTTTACCACGACCAGCCATATTAGACTGACCTAAAAGCAAATAAATATGAACATTCGGGTCAGGTTTTACTTTAGTTTGAGCAAAGGTCCCGAAACTTGCAAAAAGCAAAACTAAAAGGCTAAATTTATATTTTATCATTTCTATTTTTTTATTAAACTCCACTATTAATCATAAATCCACCATCCACATTCACCACTGTTCCATTCACAAACTTGGAGGCATCGCTCAATAACCAAACAAGCGTACCAGCCAGTTCATCGGGATTGCCAAAGCGCTTATATGGTGTTTGATTCATTACTTTGGCACCTCTTTCGGTAGTGCTACCATCAGTATTGGTAAGAAGTGTGCGATTTTGTTCGGTAAGGAAGAAGCCTGGCGCAATGGCATTTATTCGTATTTTGTCATGATAACGGTTAGCAAGTTCAAGTGCAAACCATTTGGTATAATTATCTATTGCAGCTTTGCTCATTCCATAGCCTAAAATTTTAGTAATTGCACGCTGTGAAGCCATAGACGAAATATTGACTATGCTTGCTGATTCTGATTTGGCAAGCACCTTACCAAATACCTGAGTGGGCAATACCGTACCCCATAGGTTTAGATTCATTACATCTTTAAGTCCATCAAGATTTAGGTTAAAAATATCTTCAGATGGTTGAACAATAGCCTCTGGCATATTACCTCCGGCTGCATTTACTAAACCGTCAATCCGGCCAAAACTGGTTAACATTAGTTCACAAGCTTCCTCTAAATCTTGATTACTTGTAACATCTGCAGTTAAAGGGATGGCAACTCCTCCAGCTTTTACTATCGCTTCTGATCTTGCCTCTGCAATCGCTGTATTTCTACCAAGAATTCCAACAATACCTCCGGCCTCAGCGATAGATTTTACAAAAACATCTCCCAGTACACCAGTGCCTCCAGTAACAACGATAACTTTATTTTTTAAAGAGAACAAATTAGTATTAATCATGTATTATAAATTATTGTACTGTAAACTTTTTCTTCAATCTAATATCTTCTGAAGAACTACCAATTAAAACCTCAAAGCTTCCTTTTTCAACAACCCAGTTCATATCCTTGTCTAATAGTTTCAAATCGTCTGGTTTAAGTGTAAATTTAACCTGCTTTGTTTCACCAGGCATTAGGCTTACTCTTTCAAAGCCTCTCAACTGGCTTTCATAGGTAGTTACGCTGCTCACCTCATCCTTAAAATATAATTGTACTACTTCATCCCCTTTCACTTTGCCTGAATTTGTTACATCTAAACTAATTTGGATATCTGATTCAGCACTAAAATTATCCGAGTTGAGACTCAAATTAGCGTAAGAAAATGTAGTGTAGCTTAAACCAAAACCAAATGGATACAAAGAACCATAAACATTAGTTTTCCCAAAACCATTTGGCCCATCACCCGGCTGTCCTGCGTGCGATCCAGGTTTAAAAGGGAAGTTCAATTCTATCTGTCCGGTACTTTTTGGAAAAGTAACAGGCAATTTACCTCCCGGATTATTTGCGCCAAACAATGTTTCGGCAATTACCGTCCCCCCTTCAGCACCAGGAAACCAAGCCTCTAAAATTGATGGTATAAATTTACTTGGCCAATTAATGGTTAATGGCTGACCGTTGATTAATACTAAAACAATTGGTTTTCCTGTTTTGTATAAAGCTTTTAACAAGGGTAGCTGATGGCCTGTTAAATCTAAATTAGTTCTTGATCTACTTTCACCAATCTGCATTTCTGTTTCGCCTAAAACAGCAATGATAACATTTGCATCCTGGGCCATAAGCACGGCGCTATCAATACGTGATTGTTCGCGTCCACTAATATCTGAGGGAAAAATTTCACTTTCAGGCCAATTATCATCAACCGCTTCACAGCCTTTAGCATAATTTACTTTTACTGATCCACCCAAATATGTTTTTATCCCATCCAATACATTCACGACCGAAACATTTGAAGGACCATACCTACTCATCGAATGATTTTTTTCAATAGCTAGGGGACCAGTAACAAGAATGTTTTGAAGCTTTTTAGGATCAAGTGGGAGTAAATTAGTCGTGTTTTTGAGTAATACCATAGACTCACGATTAATCTGTTTGGCAAAAGCTTGTGCATCCGCATTAAAAACAATCTGATCGGCTGCGGCAGTATCCTTTACGTAGGGTTGATCAAATAGACCAAGCTGAAATTTTACTCTTAACACATCTGCAACCCTACTTTCTAACTTACTAACACTAAATTTACCCTCATTCACTAAGTCACGTACCGGGCGAATAAACTTATCTGGGACATCAAAATTTGTACGAATATTTAAACCTGCTTCAAGAACCTGACGAACAGCTTCCTTATAGTTTTCTGCAACCTTATGTTTTGTAGTAACATATTCAACTGCTTCACTATCAGAAACTACATAACCATTAAAACCGTATTGCTCTCTCA
>JBIHZP010000218.1:0-3238 GCA_044231315.1 Daejeonella sp.
CGGCAAAATAAATAACGATAATTGCGTAGACACTAAAGCGGAAAAGGGACTCGTATTAAACGCCAGAATGCTTTTTACATTTTCATCTGCATACCTGCAAAATAGTAAAATTGAGTATTTAAAGATAGCAGATGAAGCATTTAAGTACCTTTTTAAATATTTTCAAGATAAAGAAAATGGCGGCTTCTATTGGTCCGTAGACTTTAAAGGAAAAGTTTTAGATCACAAAAAACAAATCTACGGACAGGCATTCACCATTTATGCATTATCCGAATACTACAAAATATCGCAAAATAGAGAGGTATTAGAATTAGCTAAAAACTCCTTCTTGCTGGTTCAAAAACACAGTTTTGATACTCTTAATCACGGATATATAGAAGCCTTTACCATAGATTGGAAAGAAATTACTGATAATCGCTTAAGTACTAAAGATCAAAATGAAAAGAAAAGCATGAACACTCATCTGCATTTGATTGAGGCTTATGCTAATCTTTTCTCCGTATGGCCCGATGATCAGCTTAAACACGCAATTAAAAAATTGCTAAACAACTTCAAAGAGCACATTATTGACAAAGAGACTAACCACCTTCACCTGTTTTTCACAGAAACATGGGAGGTGAAATCAACCGCCTTTTCTTTTGGGCATGATATTGAAGCTGCTTGGCTTCTGTTAGAAGCAGCAGAAATTATTGATGATAAAAAGGAAATTGAAACCTTTAAAAAAATTGCTTTAGAAATCACTGACGCAGCTATTTCAGGTCTAAATGAGAGGGGTGGATTATGGAATGAGTTTGATAGTGAAACTATGGAGTGGGACAAAGAAATGCATTGGTGGCCACAAGCAGAAGCGATGGTTGGATTTTATAATGCATGGCAACTTAGTAATAAGGAAGATTATCTATCCCATAGTTTAAAAAGTTGGTCATTCATTAAAGATCATTTAATAGACTATCAAAACGGAGAGTGGTATTGGGGACTTCACAGTGATTATCTTCCGATGCACGAAAAAGAAAAGGCTGGTTTTTGGAAATGCCCCTATCACAATAGTAGAGCTTGCTTAGAAATAATTAAAAGAATAGCTTAAGGTATTTTAATTATTATTTGAACTTAGATATTAGACTTCCGTTGTTGGATTCCCGCCAATACATGAGTCGTTTCAAAATAAGTTGACAGTTATTGGTTTATTTATGCAAATATTTAGACTTTCCTGAAGCTATTTTAGATTTTCAATTAAGTTAGATTCAATAATAACTTTATAAAAGGCTTCATTTTCGGGATTATCATCAACTTTTTGTTTTAAAATATCAAGAAGAATTTCTGTTGCCTTTTGACCTTGTTTATAAGGGTATTGTTCAACAGAGGCAACTGGGACATGATACATGTACTGAATAAGAGGTAGATTAGAGTAACTTACAAAAACGATTTCCTCTGATAAATTCATATTATTATGACGCAAATAATTTATGGCATATAATGCTACATAGTCGTTAAAAGTTACCACTGCCGTTACTTTCCTCTTACTTTTGAGAATTTTCTCCATTGCCAATTCAACATCTTTTTTAGTTAAATCACAATTAATTACTAAAGACGGATCGAACTTGAGTCTGCTTTTAAGAAGGGCGTTTATATAACCATCACGGCGCTCCGTACTTGCATACATGTTTATAGGACCATTGATTAATCCTATGGCTCGGTGCCCTTTTTTAATCAAGTAATTTAAGGCCTGAATGGTACCAGTCTCGATATTGCAGGCTACATAATGAATATTTTTTAAAGGTGGAATCCGGTCGAAGAATACTACCGGAATATTATATCTTTTTAATAGATCAAAATGCTCATAGGAACTTGTATTTTTTGCTACCGAAATTAATAGTCCGTCAACACGGTGGTTTTTCATTTTTTCGACTAACTGTTTTTCCCTTTCTTCATCATCATGTGATTGAGCCAATAAAACAGTATAATTTTTTTCATTTGCAATATCTTCTATTGCATTTACGGCAGTTGAGAAAAAATCTTCTGAAAGTTCGGGCAGAATTACACCTATAGTTTTTGTTTTACCTTGTTGTAAAAAAATAGCTGTTTGATTCGGCTCATAGTTCAATTCTGCTGCTAATTTTTTAACTTTTTGTCTGGTAGTTATACCAATACTTCTATGATCATGCAGCGCTCTCGACACCGTAGAAATAGATAATTTTAGCAAACGTGCTATTTCTTTTATGGTTGGAGGTTTGGATTGCATGGAGTAAGAGTTAATAGTATTAATATAAAAAAATAAACTAAAATTATAAAATCTTTTATTTACCGAATCAAACGTTTGTGTACATTTTAAATATACAAATTAGTTTTAGTGGTAAAATATATTATTACTTTCATATTTAAATGCAATGGCTGTTAAATTCAAATTATAAATAAATAAAATTCAAATTCATGAACAGAAAAGATTTTATTAAATCTGGAGCCCTCGCTGCTGCAGGGTTTACCATACTGCCTTCAGGCACTTTATTTGCTAAATCTGGGGCCAAGGTTAGGTTAGGATTTATTGGAGTTGGAGCTCGCGGCATGAGTCATATTTCAGAAGCAATTTTAAGAGACGATACAGAAATTATTGCCATTTGTGATATTCAGGAGCGCTCTTTAAACATTTGCAGAACTGAAATTGCAAAAGCGGGTAGGCCTAAAGCAAAGGAATATACCGGCGGACTAGATGCTTACAAGCGTCTTTTGGATCATAAAGATATTGATGCAATAATTATAGCAACACCTTGGCAATATCATCATATTCAAGCTGTTGATTCAATGCTTTCTGGTAAACATGTGGGTTGCGAAGTAATTGCAGGGTTGAGTGTTAAAGAACATTGGGATGTTGTAAATACGTCTGAGAAAACTGGTATGCATTATAGTACGTTAGAAAATGTATGTTATCGTAGAGATGTTATGGCCGTTTTAAATATGGTTCGTCAAGGTGTGTTTGGCGAGATGCTGCATGCCGAGGGGGGTTATCAACATGATCTTAGAAATGTGCTTTTTAATAATGGAAAGCAAATTTATGGCGGTGGTGTTGAATTTGGACCCAATGCTTTAAGTGAAGCTCAATGGCGTACTCAATTCAATGTTGATCAGGATGGCGATTTATATCCAACACATGGTGCGGGACCTGTTATGCAATATTTTGATATTAATCGTGGTAATCGTTTTACAAATTTGGTTTCGTTTAGCTCAAAAGCTAGGGGATTGGCAG
>JBIHZP010000220.1:0-3208 GCA_044231315.1 Daejeonella sp.
CGTATTGATGTATTTCTCAAGAGCTACGTACATCCCTAGAATCTCCTCCTTATTAACCTTCATACCGCGACCGATATTTCCGCCACTTGGTGGAGCGCTTAATCTAGCAGCTGCAATAAGATCCTTTCTTCCCATTAAAATTCCGGCACTTTGCGGACCACAAATAGCTTTTCCACCAGAAACACAAACCAAATCAAAACCTAAGTCGTTATATTTCCATAGGTTTTCAACCGGTGGTACATCTGCTGCCATATCAATCATAGTAGGAATATTATGCTTCTTAGCAATTGCAATAAATTCTTCATGTTTAACCTGCCCCATCGGACCGCTAGAATTTAGAAACCACATCATTGCCGTTTTATTTGTGATTGCTCTTTCCATTTCCTCAGCGGTTTCAACCTCTACCGGGACAATACCAGTATTGGTTAAGGCATGAACGTAGGCTATATTATGTGATTTTTGAACAATTACTTCAGTTTTTTCAAAGCTTGAAAGGTTTGGCAGAAGCGCAACCTTTTTTCTGTCCATTCGAGTAAGCACACCAGCTGTACCCAATACTAATGCCGACCAGCAGCCTGATGTAATCATTGCCGCCTCTGCATGACACATTGCCGCAATTTTCTCACCCACCTTATCTTGAACTTCATTAATCATCACAAAGTGATGGGAGGCAGATTGAATCGTGTCCACAACTTCATCATGCATTAAAGATGCCGTCATCGTAGTATAGGTTCCCGCTGCATTGATAAAGGTTCGTAATCCAAGCTCTTTGATCACATCGCGTTTTACAGATGTTGATTTAGCCAATGCTTGGAAAGGAATGCCCGATCCAATAGCTGCACCTGCAACAGGAGCTACTGAAAGATATTTAATAAGATCTCTACGTTTCATAAAATTGTTTTAAATTATTGATTTAAACATGGAAAGGAGATTGAATCTCCTTTCCATGTTTATTTAACTAAGTTAGCTTTTGTAAACGATTTAAATCATCATTTAATTATTAAAGCAAATTAATTAGTTTGACCAGTACCAGGACCAACATCCCACCACATTCTACCTTGTAAAAGATCAATTTGCTCCTCAGAATAACTTTGACGTTTAATTGCATCATTATAATTTACTGAATTGACGTTCCTCTCAGCAATTGGAAGAGAAAACCTTCTCCACATTTTTCCTGCTGTTACGTTACCTGGATATGAAACTTTTTGACCAGAAGTATTGGTCCAGTTTGCATAATTAAACACTGGATATTTTGTACGACGCCAATTTGAATACACTTCATAGTCATCGCCAAGCATAGAAACCCACTTTTGTGTTGAAATCGTCTCTAGTTGCTGAGCAAATGTTCCACTTTCAGGATATGGATTAGCAAGCAGATAAGCGTCAACCTGAGCAGAAGTTATTACTCCAGAATGAGGAGCAACACTTGGCCATAATGTCCATTGTGCCATGGCAGCACGAACCGCGTTTTCATAAGCTGCTTTTGCTGTTGAACCTACACTCCATCCTCTTGCAGCAGCTTCAGCTATAATTAAATAAGCTTCTGCTGGTCCCATAGTAATTATAGGAGAACCTCTATCAATGTACAGCAAAGATGGCTCAGAATAGGTATCGAAATCAGTTGGTCTTGTATTGAGACTTCCATTTATCATACCACGCTGAGTAGAAGGTGTGTTATTAGGCGTGTAAGTACTTCCTGCTGGCACCCATACTACCGAAATAACAGGCAATCGTGGATCTGAAGTGTTTTTTAAATGATCAATAAATTTACCTGACCATTTACTTCCTTCTATATTATCACCACCTGGACTTGTAAAGTCGCCGTTTATGTATGTGTTAACCCTTGGACTCATTTGACCAGTAATATTTGCATATTTCAAGTAGGCAATATCGGCAGTTGCAGTCATTACCCCACCAGTAACAGACTTCTCAACCCAAGCTTTAGCAGTTAATGGCTCTATATCTGATAGACGCATTCCTAAGCGAAGCATTAAGGTATACCCAAATTTCTTCCATTTAGTTACATCACCTTTAAAGTATGGATCTGCATTACCAAATACATTGGCCTTTGATGCATCCATCGACTTTAAAGCAGTTTCAAGCTCTGTAAGCATCGAAGTATAAATACTTTTCTGGGTATCATATTTAGGCTTAAGATTATCCAAACCTTTCATTGCATCCGTATAAGGCAAATCACCCATCAAATCTGTTTGTTGGTGAAAAGCTAAAATCCTTAAGATTTCGACAGCAGCGCGTTTATTTACATTTTCTGGTCCCTGAATCTCTTTATTTAATTGAAATAAACGATTCCATTGACCAGTATAAACATTAAAGTTACCGGCAGTTCCATTGAAATTGTAAAATTTATCTCCAGTGGCTGGGACTTCCTTATAAGAGGAAAAATATTGTAATCCTTGGCCTAAAGCTCTGTAATTCTCACCCGGACCGCTGGCTAATACAGCAGCGGTGAAGGAATATTCTGGAATTACATATTCAATTGCGTTAGGATTCTTGTTTAAATCAGTTAGCTTCTCGGTATTACACGATTGCATAGTTGAAAATACAAGAACAGCTCCAGCCGCATATATCATTTTTATGAATGTCTTTTTCATGTTCTTAGATTTAAATATTAGAATCTTAAATTCAGGTTAAAGCCAATATTTCTGGTTCTAGGAAAAGCCACACCTTGACTTCCCTGGGCATTACCAACAGTTTCCTGCATTTCAGGATCAATACCTGCTTCTTTAGTTCTTTTATCTTGGTAAAGGATTGCCAAATTAAAACCTGTGATACCCACAGAAGCAGACTGTACATTCATGAACTTGAGTGCACTTACAGGAATATTATATTTCAATACAGTACGGCGCAATTTGATGAAATCCGTTTTGTAAACCCACATGCCAGGATATGCATTACCAAAGTTATTGTAGTAGGTATCAAGATCTACAACGTTCCATAATTTAGTATATGGAGCTCCGGCAGCAGTAACACCAGTAACAGTTAAACCGCTCTCTCTTCCAGGAAGTGTCTGAGGGGTATGACCAAATCGAGTAGCGTATTGAATTAAGTTACTGTAACCAACTGCTCCAAATTTAGAATCAAGATCAATTGTTAAACTGAAGCGCTTGTAGCGTAAATTATTACTTAATCCTAGTAAATAAGGTGGATTTCCAACACCTAAATCACGTAATTCCTGAACTTCATAACC
>JBIHZP010000219.1:0-3208 GCA_044231315.1 Daejeonella sp.
ACATCTGCAGGGGCCTTGATGATATTTTCCATTTTCATGGCCTCTAAAACAAGTAGATTTCCTCCCTTCATCACTTTATCTCCCTCCGAGGCCAGAATTCTTAAAACTAGTCCCGGCATAGGAGCCTTAAGCTCTGCAATTTTTGAGGTGTTTTGGCTATCCATGCCTAATTGATGTAAAAGCTCATCAAACTGATCGCTCATTTGCATGGGATAAATATTATTTCCAACTTTTACAGTGCATGTTTTTTGAGACTTATCGAAATCAATTAGCTCAGCATGGTACGACTTATCATTAAAAATTACGTGAAAAGATCGATCATTAACTTTCAAAATATCGCCACGAAATGGAAGACCATTAATTAATGTTTGATTTCTTTCTGTTGAAAGCTCAAAATTGAACTTGTTATTAACCTTTACCTTGAGCATGCTTATTGAGTTAGTGCGTATTGAATTAAATTTGAACCCATTTGAAGTGCCTTTTGCCTAGTTGATTCAGAATCCCCGGGATATGTTCCTGCATCTTCCCAGCCATTACCGAGGTCGGTCTCATAGGAATAATAACAAATAAGCCTTCCCTTATAAATCAAAGCAAGTCCGAGGGGCCGCTTCCCATCATGTTCATGAATTTTAGGAAGCCCAGATGGAAATTTGAATTTTTGATTGTAAATGGGATGTTGTATTGGTAATTCAACAAAATCGAGCTCTGGAAAAACCAGCTTCATTTGAGGCCTAATAAATTTATCCAATCCGTAATTATCATCAATATGAAGAAATCCGCCAGCCATTAAATAATTTCGCAAATTTTTAGCTTCCTGATCAGAGAATTTGATATTCCCATGTCCTGTCAAATACACAAATGGATAGTTAAAAATATCTGCACTCCCCGCTTCAACTATTGCTTCATCCCGCTCAAAATTAGTACCCAAGTTTTTATTGCAAAAACTGATGAGATTTGAAAGTGCTGTTCGGTTAGCATACCAGTCGCCACCCCCGGTATACTTCAACTTCGCTATTTTATAGGAAGGTGCCTTGGTAGAGAATCCCACAAAGAGAAAAAATAAAAATACTAAGCCATGGCTTAATAGATACTTCATCTGTTTAAAAAATTAATTTCAAAACAAGCTTCGAGTGCTGCCGTTTCAGTTCTAAGTCTCGAATCGCCTAAGCTAAGGGGGATAAAATTATTAGCTATCGCAAGTTCAAGTTCTTCGAAAGAGAAATCACCTTCGGGACCAATTATTACTAAATAATTACCCTTGGCTATGAGCTGCTCTTTTATCGTGACTTTCCCACTATCCATACAGTGAGCGATAAATTTTTGTGTATTTGTAGTTTTTGCAATAAAGTCGCTGAAACGTATCGGCTCATTCAACTTCGGATGAAAAGCCTTAATAGATTGCTTAATTGCAGAGGTTATTACTTTATTTAAACGTTCAGTCTTGATTTCTTTTCTTTCCGAACGATCACAAATTATGGGGGTAATTTCATCAATACCGATTTCGGTAGCTTTTTCCAAAAACCATTCTATACGCTCAATGTTTTTAGTAGGGGCTATGGCAATATGTAGATAATGATTTCGCTTAGCAAAATTTTCAATCTTCTTAATGATCTTGAGCTTAGTTCTTTTGGGATGAGGGTCTTCAATTACTGCATCATAAAAACCGCCGATGCCATCTACCAAATGCATTAAGCTTCCTGTATCAAGTCTTAGCACTTTTATACAATGTTTACTTTCTTCCTCGCTAAGAATAAACGTGTTTGAGTTGATATCGGGCGTATAGAAAATATGCATAAACCGAAACCTTTTTTAGCGTAAATCTACTGCATCCTCATTATTTATGACCAATTCAAGTTTTACAGATTCCACATTCTGGTCTGCTTTTTTGAGAATGGTAATGGTATATCCATTAAAATCACGAATTTCCCCCACTTCTGGTATTTTACCAAAAATTTCGCTTACCAAGCCTGCAACGGTATCATAATCACCATCTTCAGGCAAGTCATGCGGAAGGTATTCGTTCACATCATAAATAGAGGCGGTAGCATCAATAATAAATTCATTATCAGACAGTTTTTCAACAATTGGCTTTTCCTCGTCGTATTCATCCTGAATCTCACCAACTAATTCTTCAACGATATCTTCTAGAGTCACCATTCCGGCAGTACCACCAAATTCATCAAGCACAATTGCAATTTGAATGCGCTTGAGTTGAAGCTCGCTTAAAAGATCGTTAATCTTTTTAGTTTCGGGGATAAAATAAGGTTTTCTGATAATATCCTTAAGTATACACTCCTTGCTTTCTGCTAAAAGAGGAAGAATATCTTTGGCATGCACAATACCTACAATCTTATCTATGGTCTCATCATAAACCGGTATTCTAGAATAACCTTCACGAATGATAATTTCAAGAAGTTCCTTATGTGGTGTATTAAGCTCAATTCCGGAAATTTTAGTCCGAGGGACCATAATATTTTTTACAACACGTTCATTAAAATCGAACACATTTTTAATAAGCTCATGCTCATTCGTTTCTAAAGCACCACTTTCTTTCCCCTGATCTAGAAGGTATTGCAATTCTTCAGAGCTATGATGAGCCTCATGGCCTCCAATTGAAGTAATGCCAAGCATTTTTAAAATGAGATTGGCGAAACCATTAAGCAACCATATAAAAGGTCTGAAAAGAAGATAGAAAAAGTGCAAAGGTAAGGCTATACCCATGGTAGTACCAATTGGGCGCTGAATTGCTAATGATTTAGGAGCAAGCTCACCAAAAACAATATGTAGAACAGTAATAATGGCAAAGGCTAGTACATGGCCGATATTGGTAGCTACCGAAGAAGACATATCAACCTGTAAAAAATTAAAGAATCGGCTAACGATATCAGTCATTACAGCTTCCCCAACCCAGCCTAAACCAAGTGAAGCCAACGTTATACCCAGCTGCGTAGCTGCAAGATATCCGTCTAGGTGCTGAGTCATGTGCTTAGCAATTTTTGCTACGCGACTACCGGTTTTAGCCTTAATTTCAATTTGAGAAGCCCTAACTTTTACTAAGGCAAATTCGGCGGCTACGAAGAAACCGTTAAGAAAAACAAGAAAAAATGTAAAAAACAATGCGAGACCCATAATTCTATAAATTTACAAAAGTGGTCTTATACAATTCTAAACTTTCTTTAATTACTTTATAAGCGTAATTTTTGCCCAA
>JBIHZP010000221.1:0-3188 GCA_044231315.1 Daejeonella sp.
AAAGCACCTAAAAGCTTATTCAGATACAATAGGTTTTAGAAAGGAATTGAATGATGGAATTCTTAGGTTATTAATTTTGAGCTTATTCTAGTTTTTAGCAATACCTTCTGAATTGAACTGCAAATCGTAAAGTCGCTTATAATAACCATTGAGCTTTAGCAGGGCTTGATGAGAGCCCATTTCTTTAATTTCTCCTTGGTCAAGAACAATGATTCGATCAGCATTTTGAATGGTCGATAAGCGATGCGCAATCACGATAGAAGTGCGACCCTCCATCAATTTAGTAATTGCATTTTGAATTAACTCCTCTGTTTCAGTATCAACGGAGGCAGTTGCCTCATCCAAAACCAGAATTTGAGGATTATAAACAAGTGCGCGGATGAAAGATATCAATTGCGCTTGACCGGCAGAAAGCGTAGCGCCTCTTTCCATGACATTATAGTCAAAACCTCCAGGAAGCCTATTTATAAAACCATCAGCACCAACGTCTTTAGCGGCTTTCATGATTGCTTCGCGACTAATTTCCTGGTTATTGAGGTTGATATTATTTGCAATTGAATCTGAAAAGAGAAATACATCTTGCAAAACAGTGGCAATGGTTGACCTTAAATAATTAAGTTCATAATCTCGAATATCTATCCCATCAAGTAAAATAGCCCCCTTATTTACTTCATAAAATCGATTTAAAATATTGATAGTTGATGATTTACCTGCACCTGTTGCACCCACTAATGCCAAAGTTTCGCCAGGTTTAACATGAAATGAAACATCTTTTAGAACCCAATTTTCATCGTTATAAGCGAACCATATATTTTTGAATTCTATATCGCCCTTCACCAGCGCTGGCTGATGAGTTCCCTTATTCTCTGTGCGTTCGTTGGTATCCAAGACATTGAAAATGCGCTCAGCACCCACCATACCCATCTGTAAAGTATTAAATTTATCAGCAAGTTCACGTATCGGCCGGAATAACATATTGATATACATGATGAAAGACACCACTACACCTGGAGAAATTTGATTTGAAATAATAGACTTTGAGCCATACCAAACCAGTAAACCAATAGAAATTGCTGAAATAATCTCCACTACAGGGAAGAATATGGAATAGTACCAATTTGAACGAATATGCGCATCACGATGTTTGGCATTGATCTCCTTAAATTTCCGCATCTCCTGATCTTCACGAGCAAAATATTGAATGATGCGAATTCCTGAAATATGCTCCTGCAAAAAGGTGTTTAGGTTTGATATTTGCGTTCTTACATCCTGAAAAGCTGATTTTATCGCTTCCTTAAACACATAAGAAGCAACAATTAAGAATGGCATCGGTATTAAAACTACCAAAGTAAGTTCCCAATCGGTATAAAGCATGACCGCAATGATGGCTAATACTTGCAAAACATCGCCAATAATAACGATTAAGCCTTCAGAAAAAATATCTGCAATGGTTTCTAAATCAGAAACGGTTCTGGTAATTAACTGACCAAGCGGTGTTCGGTCGAAATATTTAAGTTTAAGACTGCTAATATGATTAAAAACGCTTACACGCAGGTCTTTTATAACCGACTGTCCCAAAACATTAGTAAAAAAAGTATGAAAATACTGAACGGAAGTCTGCAAGAGCAATAAGCCAAGCATCAATAAACTCATGTTCATGAGTCCGCTGCTATCACCCAGCAGAATATATTGATCTAGTGTATACTGAATTAGCCAGGGGCGAAGTGGAGCAAGTATAGCTAGAATAACGGTCAGCAAAACCGACCAAATAAACATCCTACGGTAAGGGTAGGCATAGCGAAACACTCTCCTTAAGAGACTGACATCAACCGCATTTCCGCTAACTTTAGACATTTATATTCTCTTTTAAATCGCTAAATAATATTCTAGGGTAAATAAGGGTAAATCACCTGCGTAAGATACAAACCACAAGCAGGAACAGACTCCCCTGCATTAGATCTATCTTTGCTATCAATCACATTTCTGATTTCTTCCACTTTCATTTCCTGCTTCCCAACGCGAAGAAGGGTTCCAACAATTGCCCGCACCATATTTCTCAAAAACCGATCAGCGGAAATATGAAACACAATTCCATTTTCTGTTTGCACCCATTCCGCTCTCTTAATCAGGCAGTTATTGGTCAGTGTTTTTGTATTTGATTTACTAAAGCAGCTAAAATCGCGGTATTCCATGAGGATTTCTGCTGCTTGATTCATAAGATCAATATTCGGTCTTTCACGCAATTGCCAGGACAAATTATGCAAAAATGGATTTTTAGAAAAATGAATATGATACTCATAGGATCTCAAGGTAGCATCAAAGCGGGCATGCGTATCCGGTTTAACTTTAATAAAACGCTTAAGCACAATATCATGGGGTAACATGGAGTTTAATCTTTGAAGAAAAGCTGGACCAAAAACATCTATTTCTTCGGGGATATCTACATGCGCAAAAAGTTGACTTGCATGAACACCAGTATCTGTACGACCACAGCCGAGCGTTTCAATATTTTGACGACAGAGCGTAGAAAGCACTTTATTTACCAATTCCTGCACAGAAACAGCATTTTTCTGAATCTGCCATCCATGATATGCCGTTCCATTGTAGGCAATTTCTATAAAATATCTTTGTAAAGTGTTCAAGTTGCAAAGGTAATGCGGAAAAGACAAAGAGCGGAGCCTATTTGATATTTTTAATTTTTTTTAGTATATTATCCTTAGTGAACGAAACAGACAAGAGAATATTAATTAATATATATTTGCCTTAAACATATTTGATCATGCTTCAACGAGTACAAACCATTTGGCTATTTTCTGCAACAGCGGCTATTTTTAGCTTATTTCTATTCCCATACCTTCAAATTTACAATCTTAATGGTTCTTTTAGAGCATTGAAAGTTACGGGAATTGAAGAAAGTATTGGCGGACAAATTGTTCAAACTGAACCTTTTTTAGCATTAACTATCGCTACCGTAGTTTTAGGACTTATTCCATTTATCACGATTTTTCTATTTAAAAACAGAAGCCTTCAGATCAAATTATGCTACCTCAGTATTATTTCGATTCTGGGTTTTAGCTTTTGGCTGGTTCAGACTGCAAAACAAGCCTTAGGAGCCATTACCTTACAATCAGAAAACTATGGCTTAGGCGTCATTCTACCATCACTAAGCGTATTTTTTATGATTTTAG
>JBIHZP010000222.1:0-3187 GCA_044231315.1 Daejeonella sp.
TAGTGAGTTAGATATGATTAAAAACTACTTGATCAATAATTATGGTTACAATCCAGGTAATTACCAAGGTTATCCTAATAAGAGTAATAATTATAAGTTTCTTGCTCGTTTAGACTGGAATATCAACAAAGATCATCGTTTTAACATTCGTTATAATCAAGTGGAAAGTAGCACTCCTTTCTTTATTAGTGGTTCTACAGGTGGTACTGGTTTTAATTTCCCTAACCAAGGTGGTCGTGGAAATCCAGGTCATTTACATTTTAGCAATTCAAATTATACACAGCAAGCCAATCAGTATTCATTAGCTGCTGAATTAACTTCAAGTTTTGGATCTAAGTTTTCTAATACACTTAGAGGAAGTTATACGCATCAAAATGATCCAAGAGGATCAGAAAGTGATGTGTTTCCTTTAGTTGATATTATGAAAGATGGTACGGCCTTTACAACTTTTGGTTATGAGCCCTTTACTTATGGTAACTTAAGAGATGTAAAGACTTATAGTTTCACAGATAATTTTACAATGAATCTTGGAAATCATGAACTTACATTAGGTGCTCAAATGGATTTCAGTACTACAAAAAATGGTTTCCAACGTTTCGGAACTGGTGCTTACCGTTTCAATTCATGGGCTGATTTTGTTAGTGGTGCTAAACCAAACGATTATGCAATTACCTATTCATTATCTCCTGGTTATGCTCAAGCATTCCCATCATTCCAGTTCCAACAATATTCGGCTTACTTACAAGATAATTTCCGTGTAGGAGAGAAATTGAATATTACTGCTGGAATTCGTTTTGAATTGCCAACCTATCCTGATGTTCCAGAGATTAAAACTCATCCTTTGCTAACTCCTTTAACTTTCTCCCAAGGTAGAAAGTTAGATACTGGTGTATTGCCAAAAGAAAGAATTATGATCTCTCCAAGATTAGGTTTTAATTATGATGTTAACGGTGATCGCTCTTTACAGGTAAGAGGTGGTACAGGTATATTCACTACAAAAGTTCCTTTTGTTTGGATTGTTGCTCAATCTGGTGATGCTGGTTTGATTCAGTTTACACAAAACTGGAATGGAACTGCTAATACTCCTGGTCCTTTTAGTCCAGATGTTAGAAAGTATTTACCTGCAACTCCTCCAGCTGCTGGTACTTCAATTCCTGCTACAATTAGTGCAATGGATCCTAATTTCAGATTCCCACAAACTTGGAAAAGTAGTTTAGCTGTTGATGCTAAATTACCTTGGGGAGTTGTGGGTACCCTTGAAGGTATTTACAATAAAGACTTAAATATTGCAAAAGGATTTAACATTAACTTGGTTGATCCAAAGGCTTTAAATGTTGCTGGATACCCTGATAACCGTCCGATGTACCCTAATGCTAACGTTGATAAGTTTATTAATAAACTTACTAGTACTGGTCAGGCAAGTGCAACAGCAACAGGTGCATTTAATCCGGTTGTATTAGATAATTCAAATGAAGGTTATTCTTGGTTCCTTACTGCAACTTTAAATAAATCTTTCAATAAAGGTTTGTCTGCTCAAATTTCTTACACTAGAAGCGAGCAAAGATCTCTTTATGATGGAAATGGTGACCAATTATTTAATACTTGGTCTTTAACTCAAACTGCAAACACAGGTAATAATCCAGGTTTAAGTTATTCAAACTTTAATGTTCCTCATCGTGTGATTGCATCTTTAAATTACCGTAAAGAGTATATTAAGAATCTTGCTACTTCGGTATCTATGTTCTTCGAAGCTTCACATCAAGGAAGATTTACTTACACTTATTCTACAGATTTCAATCGTGATGGACAAACCAATGATTTGATGTACATTCCGAAAGATGCTTCTGAGATTACATTTGCTGCTCGTCCTGCTTCTTCTGGAACAAGCAATGTGGCTTACACAGCACAACAACAAAATGATTTATTCTTCGCCTACATTGAACAAGATGATTATTTGAAGAAGAATAAAGGAAAATATGCTGAGCGTAGTGGTGCAAAGCTTCCATGGAGAAATCAAATGGATGTAAGGTTTACTCAAGAAATCTTCAAAGATTTTGGTAAAACTAAAAACAACTTCCAATTCACTATGGATATCATGAACTTTGGTAACCTTTTGAACAGCAAGTGGGGTAATGTTAATTTTGTACAAAACTCTGCAATACTTGTTCCTCAAAATGTTTCAGCCTTAACTACAGGTGGAACTACAAAACCAACATTCTGGTTGAATACATTTAACAATAAGCCAGTTAATTCAACTTTTGGAACTTCACAAAATTTTGCATCTACATACTATATGCAATTTGGTTTCCGTTACAATTTCCAATAGTAGATAATTTTAATAAAACCCGCTTCAAATTGAAGCGGGTTTTTTTTTGCTCATTTTTTTGAGATTTTTATATTCTCATTCAAGAGCTTACATTTGTGTAAGTAATTTTATAAAATAAATAGATATGAATAGACTTAAATACACATCAGTAATACTGATGGCCATTTTATTGTTTTTAGTCCCACCTTTAAAAGCCGATGAAGGCATGTGGCTTCCAATGCTTATTGGGAAGAACTATGAACAAATGAAAAAGCAGGGTTTTAAATTAACCCCTGAAGATCTTTATAGTGTTAATAAAGCAAGTATCAAAGACGCCATAGTTTCATTGGGAGGTTTTTGTACGGGTGAGATAGTTTCTAAAAACGGTTTAATTTTCACTAATCATCACTGCGGTTACGATGCTATAGCTTCTAATTCAACCTCGACAAATAATATATTGGATGATGGCTTTTATGCTAAATCCTATCAAGAGGAAAAACCAATCAAAGGATTATTTGTACGCTTTTTGGTCCGTATGGAGGATGTAAGTCCTCAAATTATGTCAGCCATTACTGGAGTTGATGAGAAGGATAGAGCCGCAAAGATTTCTGAAGCAATTAAGAAAATTGCAGACGGGGCAACCGGAGGTACTTCTTACGAAGCTGATGTTAGAGATGTATACAAGGCTAATCAATATCTTTTGTTCGTCTATGAAAGGTTTAATGATATTCGTTTAGTAGGTACGCCACAGCAGTCTATTGGTAAGTTTGGAGGAGATACAGATAACTGGGAATGGCCACGTCATACTGGAGATTTTTCAATCTTTCGTGTATATGCCGATCAAGACAATAAATCAGCTGCCTTTTCTTTAAATAACAAACC
>JBIHZP010000223.1:0-3179 GCA_044231315.1 Daejeonella sp.
TCTTAGCAGGGGAGGCCGCAGGAGTTAAAGGTATCTTGATTGATAGCGATCAGCCAATTGGAGAAATTTTACATTTAATTCTTTAGATTTCTGACCTCTTTTAAATTTTATAGATATCGTTCTAAAATAAAAAAAGCATAGAACCAATGGTTCCATGCTTCCTAAATTTGCTGAATATTATTTATTTACCTGCAGCTTTTGCATGATCTGCAAGAAATTGTGCTAATCCAATGTCTGTTAAGGGATGTTTAGATAAAGCTACCATGGCTGAAAGCGGACCAGTAATTACGTCAGCACCTATCTTCGCGCAGTTAATGATATGCATTGGGTGACGGACAGAGGCAGCTAGAATTTGAGTATCAAATCCATAATTATCATAAATTAAGCGAATATCTTCAATTAAGGTCAAACCATCTGTAGAAACATCATCAAGACGACCAATAAATGGTGAAACGTAGGTAGCACCTACTTTTGCAGCTAAAAGAGCCTGGCCAGATGAAAATACTAAGGTGCAATTGGTTTTAATTCCCTTTGAACTAAAATGTTTAATGGCTTTAATACCCTCAGTAATCATTGGTACTTTTACTACAATTTTCGGGTCTAAAGCCGCTAATATTTCTCCTTCTTTAACCATATTTTCGAAGTCTGTCGAAATTACCTCAGCACTTACATCACCTTCAACTAAAGCACAAATAGCTTTATAATGGTTAATAACATTCTGATCGCCTGTAATTCCTTCTTTCGCCATTAGGCTAGGATTTGTGGTTACTCCATCTAATATTCCTAATGCCTGTGCTTCTTTTATTTGGGCTAGGTTTGCAGTGTCTATAAAGAATTTCATTTCAGTTTTTTTTTATTGTTGATTTTGTGTTTGAATTTTCGTTGCTATAAATTTATTTTATTTTTTTCAAGATAAAATTATTCAAAATTTTAACAATTAGCCCACGATTGATCATCATGGCATAAATACTCATATATCCTCAAAATATATCTTTTTAAACAAAGAATGAGCTGAATCGTCAATTATTGATTGATCCCGAAGATGGATATTAAAACTCATAGACAAGCTGTCTAATTATCTAATTGACAAAATGAAAAAATGGGCAAGCACCTTTTATCGCACCGCTACAACCTTCTACCCTTGCTGCGTTCCCGCCCTGGGGGAGTTCAAAGGGAGCTGGTCGTAAAAGACTTGCCCGTCACAAAAGTAAAAAAAAAATGGAAATAATGCTCTTATGCCTATAATTAGATATATGAAATACAAATTAGTTAATAAAACTATTGATTATTTAAAATTATTTAATTATTTGCGATATAAAAGTATATTTTTTTGATTGATTGACAAAAATCATTATGAATTAAGCAATTAAGCTATTTATTTCTATTTTAGAGAAAATTAAATAGTTGAATATTAATGACAAACAAAGACAATCAAACTCAAGGTCTATACCACTCATCTTTGGAGCATGATGCCTGCGGAGTTGGTTTTATTGCAAATATTAAGGGTAGTAAATCTCATCAGATTGTTAGTGATGCCCTTACTATTTTAGAAAACATGGAACATCGCGGTGCCTGTGGTTGTGATCCAGATTCAGGGGATGGGGCAGGCATATTAATTCAGATTCCCCATGATTTTTTTAAACAAGAAGCTCTTAAGCATAATATAATTTTAGATAAGGCAGGAAGTTATGGTGTAGGTATGTTGTTCTTCCCTAAAAAAGCTACAATCAAAGAAGCTTGTCGCAGGGTAATTGCCAAGGCTGCCGAAAAACTGGGTTTAACTATTTTGGGATACCGAAAAGTGCCTATTAATGCTGGAATTATTGGTGAGGCTGCTTCTTCTTCTGAGCCAGACATTGAGCAGGTTTTTATCGCTAAGCCCGCAAATATTCATACTGCTGCAGATTTTGAACGTAAATTATACGTTCTTAAAAATTATATCACTAAAACAGTTAGGGAATCTGTTGTGGGTGCTGAACAGCAGTTTTACATCGTTTCTTTTTCACAAAATGTGATCATTTATAAAGGGGAATTTACTAGTAGTCAGGTTCGTGTTTATTTCCCTGACCTTAACGAAGAGTGCTTAACCTCTGCTTTTGGGATGATTCATTCTCGCTTTTCGACCAATACATTTCCTTCATGGCGCCTGGCTCAACCTTTCCGATTTATTGCCCATAATGGAGAAATTAATACATTAAAAGGGAATTTGAATTGGTTTTATTCAGGAATTCGTTCTTTTGCTTCGCCATTTTTCTCTAAAGATGAAATGGATATGCTCTTGCCAGTAATCGATAATAATCAGTCGGATTCTGCCTGCCTGGATAATGTTATTGAGTTGCTCTTTCATTGCGGACGATCATTGCCTCATGTGATGATGATGCTTATCCCGGAAGCCTGGGATGGTAACGAACAGATGGATCCTATTACAAAAGCATTTTATGAATATCACGCTACTTTAATTGAGCCTTGGGATGGTCCCGCAGCAATCGCATTTACAGATGGACATTTAATTGGTGCTACACTTGATCGCAACGGACTGCGACCGCAGCGATACGTAATTACGAGTGATGATCAGATTATTATGGCTTCTGAAGCAGGTGTTTTACCTGTTGATGAATCAAAAGTCATTAAAAAAGGTCGCCTACAACCCGGTAAAATGCTTGTTATTGACACTGTTAAAGGCCAAATAATAGAAGATGATGAAATTAAGAAGGTAATTACTTCTCAACAGCCTTACGGAACTTGGCTTGACAATTATAAAATTAAATTAGAAGATCTTGATGAGCCTCGTGTCGCGTTCACGCAATTGTCGAATGAATCTACCTTTAAATACCAACAGGTTTTTGGTTTCTCTCGTGAAGATATTGAGACTTTAATCATGCCAATGGCGCTTACTGGTAAAGAAGCTATTGGCTCAATGGGCACTGATACGCCTTTGGCTGTATTTTCTGATCGTCCTCAGCATTTGGCCAATTATTTTAAACAATTATTTGCACAGGTTACAAATCCGCCAATTGACCCAATCCGTGAGCGGTTAGTGATGAGTTTAGCCGGATTTATGGGTAATAATGGCAATATTCTTGATGAAGATAAAATGCATTGCCATTGCGTAGCATTACCTCATCCTGTTCTGAGCAATACAGAACTTGAAAAAATTAGAAGTATCGATACAGGATCTT
>JBIHZP010000224.1:0-3160 GCA_044231315.1 Daejeonella sp.
TATTTCATGGTCCGCTGTGGTTCATACACCGATCTCACCATCAACACCGCTCAGGGTGGTTTGAGCTCAACGATGTTTTTAGTCTGCTTTTTGGCGGAATTTCCATGTATTTAATCTGGGAAGGGCGAGCAATGCTTGACACCAAGTTTTGGATAGGACTAGGAATTTCAATTTATGGAATAATCTATTTCGTTTTTCACGACTGGTTTATACATAATAGATTAAAAAGCTTTAAAACTACGAACTCCTATCTTTTGGGGATCCGTAGAGCACATAAAATTCATCATAAATCGACCGAGAAAAATCCTTCAGAAGAATTCGGCTTGCTTTTGGCATCCAAGAAATATTTTAAGCAATTAAACCAATCCGCTCATTGATTTTATGCAGGTACTTGAAAACTTCTCGCTAAAAACGCTCAACACCTTTGGTGTAGAAGCAAGTGCCGATTGCTTTGTTCACATCGAAACTGAAGAGCAACTCCAGGAATTATTCTCTAATGATCGCTATAAAGATTTACCTCGCCTAGTGCTTGGTGGAGGTAGCAATATGCTCTTTACTAAAAACTTTAAGGGTTTAGTTGTTCATCTTAATATCCAAGGGTTAAGTGCAGAAATTCACGGAAATGATGTTTTTGTTAGTTCAGGGGCTGGTGTTGTATGGAATGATTTGGTAAATTATTGCGTCGATAATGAATTTGCGGGAATGGAAAACTTGAGTCTCATACCCGGCTCTGTAGGGGCATCGCCTGTTCAAAATATTGGTGCTTATGGAGTAGAACTACAAGATGTTTTTCATTCTTGTCGCGCTTTTGAAATTGCAACAGGCAAAATTAAAGTTTTTAGTAAAGAGGATTGTGCTTTTAGTTATCGTGAAAGTGTATTTAAATCATCGCTAAAGGGTTTGTTTATCATTACGGAAGTGACTTTTAAGCTATCAAAAATATTTAAGCCTCAGGTGACTTATGGTGCAATAATGGATGAATTGGCCAAACGCGGAATTAATCATCCCAATATCCGTCAATTATCACAGGTTATTTCACATATTCGCGTCAGTAAACTTCCTGATCCCGCAACAATTGGAAATGCCGGAAGCTTTTTTAAGAATCCTATTATTCCTGAATCTGCATTTAATAAGTTGAAAATTAAGTTTGCCGACACGGTTCATTTTTCGGCAGGTGAGGGCTATGTGAAGATTTCTGCTGGCTGGCTTATTGAGCAATGTGGCTGGAAAGGGAAAGTAGTTGGAAATACAGGAACTTGGAAAAATCAAGCACTTGTATTGGTTAACCATGGAAATGCCAGCGGAGATGAAATTCTCCGATTTTCTTCTACAATTATTGATAGTGTAAATTCTAAATTTGGAATTCAATTGGAGCGCGAGGTAAACCTCATATAAACCTTAGGCCTTCACATTTTTTGTATAAACTTTACAGCTTAGTTCACATCTTTTTACAGCATCCTTTTTGAGGCACGGCATTTGTATTAGTTAACATGTCTTTTATTGAACACTGATTCCTAGGTGTTTAAGAGTAATAACATCTAAGCTATACAACATGACTACCATCGAATTTAACACTATGGTCACACGTCAGGCCGATTCATTAAAGCTTTATGCACTCCGATTTACTCACGATTCGGAAGATGCCAATGATCTTGTTCAGGATACGATACTCAAAGCTTTATCGTATTGTAATAAGTTTAAAGAAGGTACAAACTTGAAGGGATGGCTTTATACCATCATGAAAAATACGTTTATTAATAAATATAGGCGTTTTGTGAAAATTGGCGCCATGGTTATTCAATCTGAAGATATTCACTACTCCAACTTAATGTATAGTGCTAGCAATAATCAAGGCGAGTCGAAGTTTATTATGGATGATATAAAAAACGCCCTTGAAAACCTATCTGATGAATATTATGTGCCATTTACCATGTATTTCGATGGACATAAATATCATGAAATTGCGGAACATCTTACCATTCCAATTGGGACGGTTAAAACTAGGATTCATGTAGCGAGGAAACTTTTGAAGAAATCTTTAAATGATTATAATCCTAAAAATAGAAATTTAGTGTTTTTGAATTGATGCTTTAATTATCATTGATTCTATTCCTTAAGTACCTAAATTGTATACAGTGAATTTCTTTTTATCAGACACTTCCTTAGACTTCTGTTTTCACAACATTGTATAATTATTTTTCGATTTTTTGTTTGGAAATAAAAGCATTTGATAAGAATACGTAAATTTACGTATGAAATTTTCTTATCTGCTGATCAACTTTTTAACCATCTTTTTTCCGATTGTGCTATCATTTGATAAAAGAGTAGCTTTTTTTAAGAGTTGGAGGTTTATTTTCCCTGCCCTTTTAATCACAGGGTTATTATTTCTCTTTTGGGACTATCTATTTACAATTTATGGTGTTTGGTCTTTTAACCCAGAATATATCATTGGTTTTAATATTCTTAATTTACCTATAGAAGAGATACTTTTCTTTATTACTGTGCCATTTGCCTGCATTTTTGTATATGAATGCTTGAATTATTATGTCAAAACCGACCTCTTAAAACGATTTTCAAGTCCGATAAGCTATATCCTTATCACATTTTCCGGTTTAATGGTCGTTCTTTATTACGATCGAGTGTATAGTCTAATTACTTTTGGACTACTTGCCGTAGTATTGATAATTACTGAATTTATTGTAAAAAGCACCATTATGAGTCGCTTTTACCTAGCCTATTTAGTTTCCCTAATTCCCTTTTATCTCGTCAATGGATTATTAACTTCCATTCCGATTGTGATGTACAATGATGCCGAAAATATGGCCATTCGAGTAGGAACCATCCCCCTTGAAGACCATTTTTACTCTCTTTCTATGTTACTTATCAATATTTTACTTTTTGATTATTTTAGAAAAAAGGGGACCCTTGCCAAATGATCGATTTGCCTGAATACAGTAAATCATTTCTTGCTCTTCGCAACGGACAAGATAAACCGGAAATATGGGTTGCTTACGAGGGACTAATTTATGATGTGAGCGAAAGTCGCTTATGGAAAAATGGCAAGCACTATGAACATTGGGCGGGCCAAGACTTAACGGAAGAGCTGAAAGATGCACCACATTCGAAGCAGGTTTTTTCGAAGTTTAAGGTGGTGGGGAGG
>JBIHZP010000225.1:0-3159 GCA_044231315.1 Daejeonella sp.
AGCAATGGATTATTGGTTTCATTATAAGGCATTAAAATATTGATCAATTCATTACAAACCTCTTCATTGTTAGTTGCTTGATGCAACATCAATCTAACATCTTTAATACCCGGCGTTTGAGCCATAACAGAGGTGCTAAAAAAACATAAAATGACCAATAGATACTTTATCATACCCTATTCAATTTGCTTTGGAGCATACAATTGAGCATTAATCCAAATTTCCTGCCATTATTTATTCTTATTCTCTCGGTAAGTATTTTAGTAGCAGGAAGTTTTTGAATTTTATTGAATAGCGTCTTATAATATACATAAGCCAGGTAAACTCCACCTTTAGATGATGAGGGGAGCATTTTAATACCTTTAAGAGCCATATCAAAATCTTCGGATATTTCTTTTTCAATAATTGTTTTTACCTCGCAGGTGAACTCAGAAATATCCACATTTGGGAAATAACTTCTTCCTAGTAAATGATAATCATCTTTGAGATCTCTCAAAAAATTTACTTTTTGAAAAGCTGCACCTAACTTCATAGCATAAGGCTTCATTCTGTCAAATTCAGCTTGATTGCCACCTGTAAATACATGCAAACACATTAAACCAACCACTTCTGCAGACCCTAAAATGTATTGCTCATATTTTTCAGGGGTATATTCCACCTTTTCAAGATCCATTTCCATGCTATACATAAACGTTTCAATCAATTCTCTACCGATATTGTATTGATGAACGGCTTGTTGGAATGAATTTAAAATCGGATTTAGAGAAATACGACTATCGATAGCAGTGAAAGTCTCCTCTTTGAATTTAGATAGAAGGTGTTTTTTATCAAAACCCTCGAAACTATCCACAATTTCATCAGCTAGGCGTACAAAACCATAAATTGAATAAACGGCATCACGTAAACTATTATCTAAAAAATAAATACCCATTGAAAAACTAGTGCTATAGGCACGGGTAGTCATTTTACTCACCTCTACAGAAAGATTATCGTATAATAATTTCATTTATTTAGGATTTATTTCCTTTATTAATAAGCCAGCAGCAACCTTACCAGAAATAATTGATGGCGGAACCCCTGGTCCAGGCACCGTTAGTTGGCCAGTATAAAACATGTTTTTAATTTTCTTATTTTTAATACTTGGCTTCAAATTGGCTGTTTGCATTAAAGTATTTGCCAATCCGTAGGCATTGCCTTTATATGAATTATAGTCAGAAACAAAATCTTTCACACAGTATGATTTTTTGTAATCGATGTATTCACTAATATCTTGATGAATATGCTTTCCTAGTCGCTCAAGCATGACTTTAAAATACTTTTCTCTTAACTCCTCTGTATCCTCTAAGCCTGGTGCTAAAGGCATCAGGAAAAATAGATTTTCATGCCCTTCGGGAGCAACAGAATCATCCGACTGAGATGGGCAACAAACATAAAACAATGGCTTAGCTGGCCATTTAGGATCTTTATATATTTCTATTGAATGCAATTCTAAGTCCTCATCAAAAAACAAGGTATGATGTTGCAAGTATTTTATTTTGGTCTTCAAACCTATATAAAAAATCAATGAAGATGGCGCAAAAACTTTCTTATCCCAGTAAGATTCTTTGTAATTACGAGAAGATTCAGGCAATAATTTACTTTCAACATGGTGATAATCTGCTGATGCAATAAGGGCATCACAATCAATTTTTTCACCATTGATGAGAACGCCTGTGGCTTTATTTCCTTCCACTAAAATTTGATCAACTGCAGTATTGAAGTAAAACTTAGCTCCATTCCGCTTAGCAACTTCCACCATTCCATTAATAACCTCACCAAAGCCCCCTTCAGGATACCAAGTACCTAATTTCAATCCTGCATAATTCATTAAACTGTATAGTGCTGGAGTATCCTGTGGCATGGCTCCCAAAAACAAAACAGGGAATTCCATTAAGGAAATCAATTTCGGATTGGTAAAATGGCTTCGGACATGTTTTCTGAAAGAACTAAAAACTTGCAACCTAAATGCACCTTTAATTAGATCTAAATCTGCAAATTCCATTAAAGATAAACCTGGTTTATAAACTAAGCTATTCATACCAGTCTCATATTTAAACTGGGCTTCATCCATAAATTTTTGAAGCTGAGCACCACTTCCTTGTTCAATCGACTCAAACATTCTTATGAGGTCAGAATATTTTTCAGGCACACTCATGGTTTCACCATGTGGAAATACTACATCAAACGAAGGATTTAATAGTTTTAACTTGTAAAAATCGGAAACTTTATACCCAAAATCAGCGAAAAACTTCTCAAATACATCAGGCATCCAATACCAACTTGGTCCCATGTCAAAAACATAGTTTTGAATTTTTAATTGCCGAGCTCTACCTCCGGCTGAATCATTTTTTTCGTAAACGTGAACATCATGTCCGGCGGCAGCAAGATATGCAGCTGTACTTAATCCTGAAAAACCAGAACCTATGACAATAATTTTAGACATTATATGCTAGTGTATATTTTAAATATAGTGTTTTTTTATACATAAATCAAGTATTTGGATGAATTATAGCTATTCTTAAAAATCATTATTTAATTAACGTATCGTTTTAAAATTAAACGCTGGTCACAATAATTAAAAATTACTTAATAATAATTTTCTGCTAATTCTTCGCACCCCAAAAACATCGATTAAATGTAAATGTGATTCAGACCTTTAAATATTATATTTTTTTAAATTTAATTTTAAAAAAATAAACCAAAGTATTCAACAATGATTTTTACAAAATTGTGTTTATTTAATAAACTAATTCCTTTGATTATTGCTTAATCCACTCTTTTCCAATATTCCTCTACAATCATTCCATTAGGTAGAACCCCATTAATGGTTAGTTTTTCTTTTTTAATATTAAACTTATAGTTAATGGTAAGATCTGTATTTTGGGAGGGCCTACTACTAAATTTACTGGTAATCAATAAAGTATCTCCACGAACCTCATAAATTCCAGAATTATACAATTCAGGTTTTACTGAACCTTCAATCATAAAAGCTTCATAGGTATTCTCTTTATAAGTTCTTTGCATTTTAAAGTCAGAAGATGCTTTCTGCTCCCTGCCATTATACACTCCCCCGTCGTATTGCCAGGTCCCGTTTAATGGATTTTTAGAACAAGAAGTTAA
>JBIHZP010000226.1:0-3154 GCA_044231315.1 Daejeonella sp.
ATATTCCCAAAAAACCTAAGGTTATACCTTCTATCGCTTAACTGCTTAGAAATAGAATAGTCGCCAATAGTGCTGTTGTTTCCTTGTAAGTTTACAAATCGTGTTTCATTTTTAAATATACCAAAAGCAGCAGGATCTCTAATCTCAACAACATTATTGACTACCTGGTTTTCTGTAAACGAGGAGCTTAGTCTTAATTCATAGTTAATTCTTGAATTAGCAATGTAATTGCTATACTGAGAATTTATACTGTGTGCAAATGCAACTTTCAAATCGGGATTACCCACAATGGCATTTTGTGGATTTGAAACGTCTTTTACAGGTTGAATTTGGTTAAACAAGGGCTCAATAGCTCTGCCATTATAGTTTAATGAAACTCTGTGCGTACTCGAAAGTCTTAATTGAACACGAGCAATGGGTATAATTCTAAAATTTTGTCTATCAATTTTAGACGTAACACTAGTACTGCTTCCTACTAAAGAAGTATTAATACCGGTTACACCCAAAGAGAAATTAAACAAACTGCTATTATTACCATATTTGTAATTAATAGAGTTTCGGTATTGAGTGAAGGAATAGTTAAACACATTACTGAAAGTATCTAAGAGGGATAAATTTCCATTAGCCTCAATATCACTGGTTAGGCGACTATTATTATAGTCTCTATTTTCTAAATTCGTATTAAATTCTAATCGAGATAATTTCCCCAAAGGTTCTGTATAAGTTATACTACCACGGACACTGTTTTGAAGGTTGTTGACATCAATTAGGCGGTTAAGAATAGAATCACCTAAGAACAATTGATTAACATCTCTGTAATTGAAAAGATTTAATTGTTCATCCGCATTGTTATTTTGTTGCTGCCTAATGGTAGCTTCGGCAGAGAAAGTCCTTGAAGGAGTTTTAAAAATATGTTGATAAGCAACCGTTCCGCCAATATTTGGACGAGTACTGCTATTATTATTATTATTAATTTGATCCTGATTGATCAAGCCTTTTTGAAAGTTTGTAGACCTGTTGAAACTTGTTGAATTGACAAAATTCAAGTTAGGAGAAAACTGAATATAATTGGCACTATCAATGGCATATTCTATTTCAAAACCAATGGTATGTGTTTTATTATTGGATTCCAAATTAGCATCCCGGTTAGAATCAGTTGTCCCTAAAGTACTGATTGCTTGAGATCTGCTAATGGTTTGAGTGGTATTATCGGTGTAACTAAAATTATAATTAGCTAAAAAATCTATCTTTTTACCAAATTTATCTCGGTAGGTAAATGCTGGTGCGGTTCTTAAGTTGTTACCTCCTGTTGCACTTCCACCACCGCCACCACCAAGGCTTACACCACTTCTTCCACCCTGGTTGGATGCTCCACCCAATCGGCCAATACTTGCATTTTGACCTGCAATTCCGTTTGGAGTTTTGAGTACAGTTGTATTGACTGTAATGGTTTGATTCTTATTAATACGGGTTAAGTTGGCACTACCTTCATATTGATCGAGGGTTCCAAGACCTGCGTTTAACCTGGCCATATTGCCAACAGATTTATCTTGCCTCGTAGTAATATTCAACACCTTGGTTGGATCGCCATCTTTAACCCCGGTTCTGGCAGCAGTATTTCCATAATCATCTACCATCTGAACTTTATCTACAATTTCTGCAGGTAAATTCTGAACTGCTGTAGCTACATCGCCACCATAAATATCTTTACCATTTAATCGTGCTCTGGCCACAGCTGTTCCATTTACAGTCACCGAACCATCATTACCCACTTGAACACCTTCCATTTTTTGCAATAACTCATCAACAGTAGCCCCTTTTCTTACCACATAATCACTGGCCCGGTACTCTACTGTATCTGTTTTATAGACAATGGATGGCGTACCATTAACAATAACCTCGCTTAATACTTTCTCATCATTTTTTAAGATGATAGGGTCTAAAATAATTCGGGCAGTAGCATCATTGTATTTACCAGAAATAACCTTGCTAACATGGCCTAAAGAATTTACTTGAACTTTAAAAACCCAGGATTTGACATTTTTAAAAATAAAAATCCCATCCTCGTTGGTTGATGTTTTAAGTGTGTCGGCAGTAGAAGTTAAGGTTACAGTTGCACCAATAACGGTTTGATCCAGAGAATCTTTAACCACCCCTGAGACTTGTCTTAGCGGAATAGGTTGGGGCGATGTTGACGGCGTTCTTGGTGTGGATTGCGCAAAAAGCTGAGCAATTGTAAGGCTAAAAATCAATGTTAACAGAGAAATTTTAGCATATTTTTTGCGCAAGAGATACGCCGATCTAGTTATTAAATTCATAATTTTTGATAAGAAATTCTAATTTTCTTTAGTTAGAATATATTTACCCCAAAAATCTGTTGGAGTGATTAAATCTTGGAAGTTAAAACCGCCCATGCCGCCGCCCATTCCGCCACCTCCGCCACCTGCGACTTCAACTCGTACCATCGGAGCTCCTGGAGCTCCTTCGCCACCACCGGGTCTGCCACCGCCGGAAAAACCGCCAAAATTGATTTGTAAGCCATTAAGCTTAATGTTGTATGAGAACTCTTTAGGACTATCAGCCGACATTTCTAATAATGCCAATGGAATGGAAAGTTCATACATAAAAACGCTTTCATCGCTAATAGAAGCTAGTGTTTTAATACTGTATTCGTTATAAATAGAAATTAAACTATCAGGAATATCCTTAAAGCCAAAAACTTTAATTTCTTTGGCGCTCGCTAATTGTGTTCTGGCTATGGCCCTTTGTAAGGAGTCTCTTTGTGCCGGAGTCATATCCTGGAAGCGGCCAAAACCACCGGGACCGCCCTGCATTGTAACTCCTACAGGAGCACCACTTCCACCTGATGAACTAGATATAGTAACAGAACGATTTGCTCCACCGCCAGGACCGCGTTGCCTGTTTATAACTGGATAAATGACTTTAAAGCTTTCCTTATCATTTTTTTTACCTGATGGATTGACCGTTAAGGTAATGCCACCTAACATAATTTTATTATTATTGGTCAAATCTTTCGATTGTATTGCTAAGTATAAGTTTTTCGCATCGTTAGCAAGGGTATAAGTCAGGTTTGTACTTTTATTCGTTGCTTTAAAGTTGTTTTCCCACTCATTATGCTTTCCATCAACTTTCA
>JBIHZP010000227.1:0-3140 GCA_044231315.1 Daejeonella sp.
ATTGCGCTTCGAGTGCTTTAAATTCTTCGTCCTTAAGCCAACCTGAATGGCCATTAGAAATTCTTGGTGTTGGATATTTTAACGCAGTACCTTTTGTTCCACTAACAAGGTGAATACGAGAATATGGGCGGGGAGATGTTACATCATGCTGAATCATAATGGTTTTACCCTTAGCGGTACGAATTGTGGTGGTATTCATATTACCTTTAAAATCCTTACCTACAAATTCTTTGTATAAATCATTTTTTTCAGCCTCAGCTTTTGCTCGCTCAGCCATCATAAAATCATTTGATGAAACAGAAACCAAATAATCCATTTTATCCCCGCGATTCACATTTAAAACTTGGCAAACCGGACCTAAACCATGGGTTGGGTATAAGCTTCCTTCACGAGTAGCGTTTTCCCTTAATCGCCACATATTTTGGTAGCCCTTATCACTAAAATTAAGGTCTATTAAATTGTGAATATAAGCTCCTTCAGTATGAATAATCTCACCGAAGTAACCTTGTCTTGCCATGTTTAATGTCAATAATTCAAAAAAGTCGTAGCAGCAATTTTCGAGCATCATACAATGTTTGCGGGTACGCTCAGAAGTCTCAACAAGTTGCCAGCACTCCTCTAATGAAACAGTTGCGGGCACTTCAATGGCAACATGTTTGCCCTGTTCCATGGCATAAAGTGCCATCGGCGTATGCAAATGCCAAGGAGTACAAATGTAAATTAGATCAATATCTTTTTGATCACATAATTTTTTCCACTCATCCTCAGACCCAGAATAAAGTTTAGGATTATGACTGGTGCCTTCAAGCTTTTTCATAGCTTTATTGACATTATTGGGACGCAAATCGCATAGAGCTTTAATTTCGGTACCCTCGATTTTAGAAATCTCATTTAAATGCGAGGGACCACGTTGGCCTAAACCAATAAAGCCAACACGAACAGTCTCGAGCTTGGGTGCCGCATAACCAGTCATGTTAAACGTTTGAATACTGGATTTTGCAATCCAAGGACCTTTTTTCTCTTCAGAAGCAAAGCCATTGAATACTGTTGCACCTGCAAGTCCTAGTCCGGCAAGGCTACTTTTCTTTAAAAAATCTCTACGGTTATTTTTCATTATTTCTATGTTTTCTATAGTGAACTAGTTGGTTTAGATTCCTGGGAAATACTTCTCAGCATTTGTTCTATAAATTTTATCGATAACACTCTTAGGTAATTTGAGTCCCTGAAGCTTTTCCTCAAAATCAGAAACATTCATTTCATCATCAGATACAAAATATCTCCAATCGCTAAGCCTTCTTTCATGAATACGAGTTTTATATTTCGCAGGATCTGCTCCTTTTGCAACCGAATTATCTGTTGCATAAATAAGTCGATCTTGATATTTAACCATGAAATCGTATACTTTTTGTCTGTTTTTAACCGTCTGATATTGAAGATGACAAATTCGTTCGGCCATATCAACAGCCATATTTGGAAATTTATCGAGTCTTTTTGCCAATTCATCCACATCCCATTCAAGGCTACCCAAGTGAACACCAACGAAACGGATTGCAGGATGTTTTTCAAGCATTTTATCACGTGCATCTATCTGGTCTTGGTAAGAAGGATATTCAGGATGAAGGAACATATGATACTTAGGATTTTTAGAAAAGTATGATTTATCTCCTGAAACAGTCATTTTTTCAACGGGAAGCCATGCATTTTTAGGCTCACCTAAATGCCCAATTAGGGTAACATTATTTTTTTCGATAAAGTCAAGAACAGGGTCGAGCCTCGCATCATTAACCATCACAAATTTTCCATCCTTGTCTTTGAGCTCCATTCCTATATTTTTCCAAATTTTAACACCTATTGCACCCTTGCTAAATGAATTTTTGAGATAAGCAAGAGTTTGAGGCAGCCAAAGATCTGTACCCCAATCTTTCATGGTAAAAGTAGTTGCATAGGCTACTTGTTCGGGGAAATTATTTATAAGCGATAGGGCAACATTTTCTTGATTATCTACCGATGGATAAGTTGAAGGATTAACATTTACCGTTAACAATTTGAAATTATCCTCTTTAGCTAAATTAATGAAAGCGGTATCGTAGGTATTGATATGCACGTGGGTATCATATTTTTCTACCAACTTAAAGTCTTGCATAGAGTAAAACTGAGAAGAAGACTTAGCTACATTAGATGGTTTGGTCTGAGCTTGTGAAGTGCCATGAGAAAGCATGCAAATCATACATAAATAAAGAAATTTCGTTTTCATAAACTATGGGAGTTTTTTAAAAAATGAACTTAAATCTTAATAAATATTTTTTTCTTAAACATCCAATATAAAATCAGCCACTCAAACAATAGAACTAGTCCGCCGCTTACTAAAGTAGCATAAGCGGGACCAAATACCTGATTAAAATTTGCGCCCAAATGGATAAACAATGAGTCGTTGATAAGATTTCTCATTCCGCCATCTGCGATAACATAAGCTGCAATTGAGTTTACACCAATAACCATCAAAAAGAAAGTCCCTTGCTGCTTTCCTTTCATATCAATTAATCCATAAAATAAGGCTAAAAACAAGAAACAGATGCCACCGCTAAAGATTGTCCATGCAGGAGTCCAAATACGTTTCACAATGGGATTTATACCACTTAGATGAAGTAAAACACCAAAAATAATCAATGAGCCTCCTATAAAAACTAAGAAATTAAGTTTTTTACGAGCTGTTACAGACGAATTCAGGCAATTTCCTGCTAGAAGTCCCAAAATCATTGTCCCTAAGGTTGGGATAAAACTTAGTGTAGAATAGCCCCCTGAATTGAAAAGAAATGAACTTTCTCTAGGAAATAAATTCAAAAACCACTGATCAAAAGCCCAAGCGAAATTGGTATTCTTATTCCAATGCGCTGCAAAACCCGTTAAATTATGGCCCCAATCTGCACTGACACCAGTAGAAGCATAGTCGAAGGAAGCACTAGGCAGCGGATAAAGTGCAAATACCAAGGCATAGGTAAACAAGATGACAGTAAAAGAAATAATTTGAACACGTTGAGAGTAAAAAGAGATTAGAACGAGAAAAGTGTAGCCCAATCCAATTTGGGTGAGTGTATCCTCGAATGTAAAATTAGTTTGGCTCGAATGCATGGAACGCAAAA
>JBIHZP010000228.1:0-3134 GCA_044231315.1 Daejeonella sp.
CCTCCTCACTAATCACACTAGTCTTTTTGCCTATGGCTGTATTTTCAAAAACAAAACGCTTTAAATAATGAGTCCCAGATTTACCATCTAGGTAAATCACTGAAAACACCTTTTCGGGATTATATTTCTCAATGATAAGTGAATGGTCGTCGAAATGATTGCTCAGTTCGAAACTACTCAGCTCGTAAATCCCCTGCTGATTGACGGTCAAAATCCTGTCGTCACCATCAAACTCGCCCAAATATTTACCCCTGCTATCCACGTTTAATCGCTTCAAAATATCATCAAACCAAATTTTTCTTCCCGATAAGGTGGAAACACCCTTGCTTTTCAAAAGCACCTTTTTGACGGGATATTTCGTTACAATATTTCCCATTGAACTCCGCCCCTTGATCACATGATCAGCAAAGTCAGTATCAAATTGCAACTTTTTAAGCTTGGAATGTGGTTTTAACTGAACAGTGACTATTTCGGCCTCCCCATTAGGGTTGGCACTAAAATACAATGCTTTTGAGCCCTTGGAGCCCTTGGTTAGATCGTACTCTTTTTCTCTTGTAACACCCAATACAGAGAAGCGTTTAATGTAGGAGATACCACTTTCACCATCTTTATAAATTAGATTGTAGACGGTACGCTCATCATTCTTTTTAAATACTTGAGCATGTAAAATACCTTTACCCACAAAGGTCTTATCGGCCACTTTCGACACGTTGAACTTGCCATCTTCCTTAAAGACGATAATTTCGTCCAGATCCGAACAATCACAAATAAATTCATCTTTACGTAATCCGGTACCAATAAAGCCATCTTCACGGTTCATATAGATCTTCACATTGGCCAAGGCAACCTTTGAAGCTTCAACCTTATCAAATGCCCTAATTTCGGTTTTACGTTCACGACCGGCACCATATTTAGCCTTCAGCTTTTCAAACCAGGCAATGGCATAGTCTGTTAGATGCTTGAGTTGCTTGTTCACTTCCTTAATTTCAGCTTCAAGCGTTAGTAGCTGCTCATCCGATTTTTTAAGGTCGAAGCGCGTAATGCTACTCATCGGCTTATCGATCAGCTTTTTATAATCTTCAGGAAGTATTTCACGATAAAACTGCGGAAAGAAAGGCGCAAATAATTTATTTAAAACCTCTACTACCGTATCAAAATTGCCAGAACTTTCATAATCAGAGTTCTTATACATTCCATCCTGAATGAAAATCTTCAGTAAGGAGCTAAAAAATATTTTTTCCTTTAATTCGGCCAATCTGATTTCTAGTTCCTGCTTCAGCAGACCTTTAGTATGATGTGTACTCTCCACGAGAATATCATTCACACTCATGAAATAAGGCTTATCACCTTTAATGATACAGGTATTTGGAGATATAGAAACTTCGCAGTCTGTAAATGCATAAAGTGCATCAATGGTCACATCCGGAGATATTCCGGGAGCCAGATGAATGATGATCTCCACATTTTTTGCGGTATTATCCTCAATCTTCTTGATTTTGATCTTACCCTTGTCATTGGCAGAAATCACACTATCTATTAATCCGCCGGTAGTTGTGGTATAAGGTATCTCCGTGATGGCAAGTGTTTTTTTATCCCGCTCCACAATCTTTGCACGAACACGAATCTTACCGCCACGCATCCCCTCATTATAATTGCTAAAATCAGCCATCCCACCCATTTGAAAATCGGGAAGTAAATCGGGACGATTGCCTTTCAAAATTTCAATGGAAGCATCTATTAGCTCGACAAAATTATGCGGCATAATTTTGGTTGCCAAGCCCACCGCAATACCATCGGCACCCTGAGCGAGCAAGAGTGGGAATTTTACGGGTAGCGTAACAGGCTCCTTATTTCTGCCATCGTAACTACTCTGCCATTCGGTCGTATCGGGATTAAAGACCACTTCAATGGCAAATTTCGATAGCCTAGCTTCAATGTAACGGGGAGCTGCAGCCGAATCACCGGTAATTGGATCGCCCCAGTTACCCTGTGTATCAATCAATAAATTCTTTTGCCCAATTTGTACCATGGCATCACCAATGGAAGCATCTCCATGCGGATGATACTTCATGGTATTTCCAATTACATTGGCCGCCTTATTAAAACGACCATCATCCAACTCCTTTAAAGAATGTAAAATACGACGTTGTACAGGTTTTAGTCCGTCATGAATATGAGGAACCGCACGATCTAGAATTACATAAGATGCATAATCTAAAAACCAATTTTCGTATAAACCCGAAAGCGATATTACATTATGCAAACCTTCATTCTTTATGCTTTCGCCTTCTGTATTTTCTATTTCTTCACTCATCCTTATTAATGATGTACTATCGAATTATCATTTATTTTAAGCCTAAATCAACAAACATTTAGACTCTATTTATTCAATTATAGTCAAACTATTTTTCCAATCTCGTTTCTTCAAAAGCAAAGGGCAGCAAACTTTTAATTCCGCTAGTGCGGATAATTGCACCATTTAGGCAGTAAAACATCACATTTATGGGCTGCGCCTGTTTTTTTTCATATTCTGCCATTACTTGCAGACAAGCACCACATGAAGTTACCGGTTCTTTAATCAAAAACTGATCAGTTTGAGCGGTGATGGCCATACTCATAATTTTATCATCTGGATAGGTGGTCCCAATCATGAATAGCGCAACACGCTCAGCACATAATCCAGAGGGATAAGCCACATTTTCCTGATTGCTTCCATAAACAATTCGGCCGCTTTCCAGCTGCACGGCTACACCTACACGGAAACCTGAATAAGGCGAGTGCGAGTTAGTCATCGCTTTTTTTGCTTCAAGGCAGAGTTTCTGATCCTGACTATTTAATTCCTCCAATGATGAATACTCATCAAAAGAAATGGAGATGGTTTTCTTTTTCATAATTCACTAGTTCAACAATTCGACCTCAGCTTCTTCTTTGGCCTGCTCCTCACCAATAAAATCAACCTCCACTCGCAAATTTCTAATGATATGCTGCTGCCTATCGGGTGTATTTTTACCCATATAATATTCAAGTAGGTTCTTAATCCCCTGCTCTTTAGTCAGAATAACTGGATCCAAGCGAATATCCTTACCAATAAATAACTCAAATTCACCGGGAGAAATCTCTCCCAAGCCCTTGAA
>JBIHZP010000229.1:0-3119 GCA_044231315.1 Daejeonella sp.
TCAGATGAATAGAAGAGACTCACTCAAAGCATTGGCTGTTGGAACAGTTAGTGTTGGTGCTATTTTAGCCACTTCTTGTGATAAAAAAGATGGAAAAGACGCTGCAAATAGTGGTAAAACTGGAGTTTATGGTAGAACAGCTGAAGAGAAGTTGATTGATGAAAAGCTGATGGCTGAAACGTTCTTTTCGGCAGCAGAACTCAGTACAATCACTATTTTGGGTGATATTATCATTCCTCGTGATGAGCTTTCTGGGAGTGCTAGTGATGCTAAGGTTCCAGAATTTATAGAATTTATTGTGAAGGATCAACCAAGGTATCAGCTTCCAATGCGTGGCGGATTAAAATGGCTGGATGTTAAATCACTCAAGCTCTTTAAAAAATCCTTTGCCGATTCAAGTAAGGAACAGCAAATTGAATTAGTAGAATTAATTGCTTACCCAGAAAAGGCAGCTCCAGAGAATTCTGCAGGAGTTAGCTTCTTCAATACCTTACGTAGTTTAACAGCTACAGGTTTCTTTACCAGTAAAGAAGGTATAAAAGATATGGCCTATAAAGGAAATCAGCCAAATGCATGGGATGGTGTTCCAGATAAAGTTTTAAAGCAATTTGGTTTGGAATACGATCAAAAAACTTTAGATGAGTGCCTCAAGATGGAAGATAGAGGCAAAATCATGACTTGGGATAGTTAATGTTAATTTAATGTTCTATAAACACATAAGACTGAGGCTAGCGCTTCGGTCTTATGTGTTTAAATTGATCTTGATCTAATCTTTTATTAATAGCAATAGCTTTAATTTGTATTGTAGAAATTATACCAGCATTCTTTTTCTAATTGAATCATTTAAACTCATATAATGCAATATTTCAAAAACCATTCAAACATCGGATTTAGTACATTTTTAGTTTTATTATTGTTGAATGCAGGATTTGCATCAGCCCAAAATAAAGCTAACCTTTCAGCACCTGGTAAAGTGTTGTTGCCAAACGGCTGGTCTTTAAGTCCGGCGGGAAGGTCACTTCCACTCGGGGATCTACCATTAAATATCCAGATATCCGCCTCTAAAAAATTAATGGCAGTAACTAATAATGGGCAGAGTAAGCAGAGTATTCAATTAATCGACCCTATATCTGAGAAAATATTGCACGATCAACCCATAGGAAAGGCGTGGTATGGTTTAAAGTTTAGTGCAGATGAAAAAAAGCTTTATGCTTCTGGTGCAAATGATAATATTATTTTGGTTTATCCAATAGTCAATAAAAAGTTCGGTGTTGCGGATACGATTGTCCTTGGAAAAGCCTGGCCTAAAGAGAAAATCGGTCCCACAGGTATTGAGCTTGATGATGCAGGAAAACGTTTATATGTAGTTACAAAAGAAAATAATTCCCTTTATGTTTTTGACTTGAACACTAAAACAGTAATCAATAAAGTTAATTTGGGTGCTGAAGCTTATGATTGCCTCCTTTCTCCTGATAAATCGAAGCTTTATATTTCTTTGTGGGGAGCTGATAAGCTCGCTGTTTATGATGTAAAGGACCAAAAAATCAGCTCTGAGATTTTAACGGAGAGCCATCCCAATGAAATTATTCAAAATAAATCCGGGGATTACCTTTTTGTGGCCAATGCTAACGACAATTCGGTATCGGTTATTGATACAAAAACTGGAAGGGTGATAGAAGTGATTTCAACGGCGATGTATCCTACAAAACTAACAGGATCAACAACCAATGGTTTAGCATTATCTGAAGATGAAAAAACACTCTATGTTGCCAATGCTGATAATAATTGTCTGGCAGTATTTAATGTGTCAAATCCTGGAAAAAGCACCTCGAAGGGCTTTATACCCACAGGCTGGTATCCAACTAATGTACGCGTAGCAGGAAAAAAGATATTTGTTTCTAATGGTAAGGGTTTCAGTTCAATGGCCAATCCTGATGGACCTCAACCCATTAAAAAGACAGACGATAGTGGCGTACATCTCGGCATTAGTGCACAAAAGGAGGTTCAGTACATAGGGTCCTTATTTAAGGGAACTTTATCTATAATAGATTCGCCAACTGATTCTCAACTGAAATTATTTTCTAAACAAGTTTATGCTAATACGCCTTTTAATAAGCAGGTCGAAGTAATTTCAAAAGGCTCAGCCAATAATCCTGTTCCTAATGTTCAAGGGGGGAAATCGCCCATTAAATATGTTTTTTATGTAATAAAAGAAAACAGAACCTATGACCAAATTTTTGGGGATATTAAAAAGGGTAACGGCGATTCCACTCTTTGCATTTTTCCCGAAAAGGTCACACCAAATCATCATGCACTTGCTAACGAATTTGTGCTTCTTGATAATTTTTATGTGGATGCCGAAGTGAGTGCCGACGGACATAATTGGAGTATGGCGGCCTATGCAACAGACTATACAGAGAAAACCTGGCCAACAAGTTATGGCAGTAGAGGAGGAACCTATGATTATGAAGGTAGTAGGAAGATTGCCTACCCCCGCGATGGTTATATTTGGGATTATGCCAAAAGAGCAGGTATCTCTTACCGTAGTTATGGAGAATTTGTTACCAAGGATGGTCCAACGATAAAATCGCTTATTGGTCATACCGCTACCAAATACGCAAGCTATAATTTAGATATTAAGGATGTTGATAGAATTTCTGCTTTTAAAGCCGATTTTGATTCTCTCTTATTGATTAATTCTGTTGCTCAGTTTAATACCATCCGCCTTGGGAACGATCATACAAGTGGTCAGCGTATAGGGAAACCAACTCCAACTGCTTATTTAGCTGATAATGATCTGGCTTTAGGCCTCCTGGTAGAGCATATTTCAAATAGCAGCATCTGGAATGAGTCGGCTATTTTTGTTCTGGAGGATGATGCTCAAAATGGCCCTGATCATGTGGATGCCCACCGTTCACCTGCTTTCGTAATTAGTCCTTATACAAAACGCAATTCCGTGAACAGCTCCATGTATTCAACCTCTGGTATGCTGCGAACTATGGAATTGATTCTAGGGTTACCTCCAATGAGCCAATATGATGCAGCTGCGGTACCATTATCTGATTGTTTTACCAATACCCCCGACTTTAGGCCATACACTGCAAAACCAGCAAATGTAG
>JBIHZP010000230.1:0-3111 GCA_044231315.1 Daejeonella sp.
TCTACATAATTTGTTCCTGAAGTATTAAACTGAAGATTTACCCAAAACTCCCATTTTGAATTTAGAGCGAGAGTATTTGCAGTGCTGATTGAGAAGTTACTTGAAGCCAGACTTGAATTTGACTTAAGTTGTTTGTTTAGGACAATAAAATCAACATTGTTTGCCGAGCTGGCCCATGTGGGATTTAATAAAAAATCTCCATCGCTGAAGTCGTCAACTAATTGAGCAGTAGCTAATTGACTGAATAGAAGAAGGCTGAATAAAATAGTTTTTCTCATGTCTCATCTCAATACAAATTGAAAGTAAGATATAGCTCCATGAGAGTCAATTAAAATCAGTGTATCGTAGGGTCTTAATTAGTAAACGGTAATAATTGTGTTAAAATCTATGTTTTAAGTCGAAAATTTATGCTTCAGACTCTTTAAAGCGATAATTCATCAAACAATTCACCATATTTGTTTGATATTAAATATTTAAATTAAAAAATACATAAAATGAAAGTCGCAGTCGTAGGCGCAACCGGACTTGTAGGGTCGGTGATGTTAAAAGTTTTAGCAGAGCGCAATTTCCCAGTTAGTGAATTAATCCCAGTAGCCTCAGCAAAGAGTGCAGGTAAACAGATTGAGTTCAAGGGGAAAAAGTATACTGTTGTGACCATGGATGATGCCATCGCAATGAAACCCGATGTAGCATTATTTTCTGCTGGTGGCTCTACCTCACTAGAAAGTGCACCGCGTTTTGCTGAGGTTGGTACAACTGTAATTGATAATTCTTCTGCTTGGCGCATGGATCCAGATAAGAAATTAATTGTTCCTGAGGTGAATGCTCATGAGCTCAGTGCAAAGGATAAGATTATAGCCAACCCGAACTGTTCCACTATCCAGATGGTGGTGGTTTTAAAGCCATTACATGATAAATATAAGATTAAACGCGTTGTTGTTTCTACCTATCAGTCGGTAACAGGAACAGGTGTAAAAGCTGTCAATCAAATGATGAATGAGCGTAAGGGAATAAGTGGTGAAATGGCTTATGCCTACCCGATTGACCTGAACGTAATTCCTCAAATCGATGTTTTTCAAGATAATGGATACACCAAGGAAGAGATGAAAATGATCCTTGAAACCAAAAAAATCATGAGCGATGACTCTATTCGTATAACAGCTACTACTGTGCGTATCCCTGTAATGGGCGGGCACTCGGAGTCTGTAAACATTGAATTTGAAAATGATTTTGATCTAAATGAAGTTCGTTCAATCCTCGAAAAAGAGGAAGGAATTATTGTGGTTGACGATCCTAAAAATCTTAAGTATCCCATGCCAATGGATGCTCATGAAAAAGATGAAGTTTTTGTTGGCCGGATTAGAAGGGATGAATCGCAGGATAAAACCTTAAACTTATGGATAGTTGCAGATAATCTTAGAAAAGGCGCAGCAACAAATGCGGTTCAAATTGCTGAGTATCTGATGGCTAAAAACTTGATCTAATCTTTACATGAAACTAGTCGTTTTAGATGCTTATACCTTAAATCCTGGCGATCTTAGCTGGGATGGAATAAAACGTTTTGGCGACCTTGAAGTATACGATAGAACTCCTATTGAAGATATCTTAGAGCGCTGTAAGGGTGCAGAAATTGTTTTTACCAATAAAACACCTCTTAGGGAGGATGTTCTTGCTCAGTTACCCGATTTAAAGTATATCGGGGTGCTGGCAACAGGCTATAATGTGGTAGATGTTGATTTTGCCCGCACAAGAGGGGTAAAAGTAGCTAACGTTCCAGGTTACGGAACAGCTTCAGTTGTACAATTAACTTTCTCCTTACTTTTTGAGTTGTGCATGCATGTTCAAAGGCATAGTGATTCGGTTTTTAATGGCGATTGGTCGGCTTCTGCTGATTTTAGTTATTGGAATTATCCATTGATTGAATTAGAGGGTAAAACTTTGGGTATAATTGGCTTTGGCTCCATTGGGCAAAAGGTGGCGGACCTTGCTAATGCCTTAGGAATGAAGGTGCTGGCTCATTCACGGAGCCAAACAGATCAGACGCATCGTAAAAATTTCCATTGGACATCATTAGATGAATTGCTCAGTCATGCAGATGTAGTGAGCATTCACTGCCCATTATTTCCTGAGACTCAAGGACTGATCAATAAAAACACAATCAAATTGATGAAAAAAACCGCCTTCTTTCTAAATACCTCTAGAGGGCCGATTGTAATTGAACAAGATTTAGCAGATGCCTTAAACTCAGGCTTAATTGCCGGTGCTGGCTTAGATGTGCTTTCTGTTGAGCCACCTTCTTCAAATAATCCACTTTTAACAGCTAAAAACTGCCTAATTACACCCCACATTGCTTGGGCCACCAAAGAAGCTCGTACACGCTTAATGGCAGTAACGGAAAACAATTTATCTTCATATCTTGATAATAATCCAGTAAACATCGTTAATGATAATCCATAATTAAATCCATGAAAAAGTATAGCTTATTACTCCTCCTTTCATTCGTATTGTTTGGCTGTAGCCCAAAAAATTATCAATCTGCAAAAGTTTCAAGCCAAGCTTCTGCAGATATCGACGCTCGCTTGAAGCAATTAAATATTCAATTGGTGGAGCCATCTGTTCCAACGGCCAATTTTGTGAAAACGGTTCGTGTCGGAAACTTGGTTTTTACCTCCGGACATGGTCCCGATAAACCAGAAGGAGGAACTTATCAAGGCCGCGTAGGTGCAGATCTGACGATTGAACAAGGTCAAGAAGCTGCCCGTTTAACCGGAATAGCTTTATTATCAAGCCTTAAAAAGGAAATTGGAGATTTGAGCAAGGTTAAGAGAATAGTAAAAGTATTGGGTATGGTTCAATGTACCCCAGAATTTAAAGATCATCCAAAAGTGATGAATGCCTTTTCTGATATGATGGTGGGTGTATTTGGTGAAAAAGGTAAGCATGCTCGTTCAGCAGTTGGCATGTCGGCTCTGCCGGGCAACATCGCAATCGAGATTGAAATGATTGTTGAAGTTGAGAACTAATCTTTATTGAAGGCATATTTTAGGGTGCTGATTCGCAATAAAAGCAAATCAGCATTTTTTCATTGCTATTTTTCTCAAAGTTTTCGCC
>JBIHZP010000231.1:0-3101 GCA_044231315.1 Daejeonella sp.
TCATAAAATTAATATTAATGAGAAGATATTAACCCCGATTTAAACACTCTTTATTCTAATAGATAATGTTAATTATTTAATAAATAATTGAAGATGTGCTTTTGATTGATTTATCTAAATATAGAAAATTAATTCCTTTTAGATTAATTAATTATTTTGATTGGGGGATTGCTGGCTTCGAGAGCCTCAGCCACCGCGTTATAGTGCTTCAGCCAGCGAATGGGATTTTCAGAAACGGTGGCTGAGGTTCTCGAAGCCCCCGTTAAAATAATGCAAGCGAAGCCCTTCTTAAAAAGGCCTAATCGCGTTTCTTATTTCTGAAAACTAAGATAAATAAACTGCATCCTCTTCTGATTTTTCATCGAGAACAACATTCACATGTTCTTTTAGGATCGTTGCCAGCTCTAGACCTGTAAAATCGGGTGAAACTGGGAAATTCCGGTGACTGCGGTCGATTAAAACCAATGTTCTTAGTTTTTTAAGGGGTATGTCAAGAAATACTCCTAAGCCGTAGGCCAAAGTACGACCACTATTAAGCACATCATCTACTAAAATGACCACTTTATTTGTTGCAAGCTTAAGATCTAGATCAGATGAGGCCTCTAGATGGGAGATTTCTTTATTAATCTCAACCTTCATCAATGTAATTTTAATTTCAGAAATTGATTCTAAGACAGTTTTTAATCGTTTTGCAATTATATAGCCTTTATCAACAATCCCAGCAATAATCAACTCTTTTTCACTCAGGTTATCCTCAAGAATTTGATAGGCCATACGGTCTATCCTTTGTTCAATCTGTTTTTTATTGAGTATCAGTAATTTTTTGCCAGCCATTTCTCTAAAATTTCATTTCAAATTACATATTCTTTGCCAATTTCCAAGCTTATTCCCCCTAAAATTAATTGAAAGATGCTACCTCGAATTATTGGTAAGGGAAAAACACAAAATTTGCTCCCTCTGGAACAATCACAAAAACACACATAAATGCGTTTGGATCCTTGTATTGTTTTATAAATCTATCTTTTTTATCAGGCTGAATGATTCCTTTTTCTACAAATTCTTCAATTGTAGAGGCATGTACACTCCAGCTAGTATTCAACTCGTCTTTATCCAATATAGGCTCGCCTAAGCTTAGCTCATGCTGGTGTGCTACAAAGATTGGATGTTGTGAAATTCCCTCGGCAACGATTTCAACTGCTATCTCTTTAATAGATTCATTGTAAAATTTTAGGTCTAGTTCGAGGCTTTTCAGCGGACTTTCCTTTTCTTTTTTATTCCCTTCGTTATTTTCTTCAGGGTTGAGTAGGTCTTTTATTTCCATTCTAATGCTTTGAAAAGGACTTTTATAAATTATTCAGCTGTTGTTTCAAGCCTGGGCTCTTGATTAAGATTCAGGCTCAGTAAAACTACATTCTCAACATGCTGGGTATGCGGAAACATGTCAACGGGACGGATCCTGCTTACTTCATATTTCTCCTTCAGTAAAGCAATATCACGCGCTTGTGTCGCAGCATTACAGCTCACGTACACAATCTTTTGGGCCTCCATTTCTAAGATTCGCTTCACTACATCAGCATGCATTCCAGCGCGTGGAGGATCGGTAATAATAACATCCGGCTTTCCATGGGTTTCAATGAATTCACTATTTAAGATATCCTTCATATCTCCGGCAAAGAAGGTGGTATTCTTTATTCCGTTAATTTCTGAATTGATATGGGCATCTTCAATGGCTGTAGGCACATATTCTATCCCGATAACGGATTTTACATCCTTGGCAATGAAATTAGCAATAGTGCCAGCACCTGTATATAAATCATAAACCAGCTCATCGCCTTTGAAGCCTGCAAAGTCTTTAGTAATCTTATAAAGTTCAAAGGCTTGTTCGGAATTAGTTTGATAGAAGGATTTCGGACCAATCTTAAATTTTAGTCCGTTCATGTTTTCAAATATATGATCAGCTCCCTCAAAAACGTGAATTTCCTGATCAAAAATGGTATCGTTTTTTTTCTGGTTAATGATGTAAAGCAGCGATTTAAGGGTTTTGAACTCCTTGGCTATAAATTGCATCATGCCTGTGATTTGCTCTTGCTCAACATAGGCAAAAACAACAATCACCATCAATTCACCTGTGCTTGACGTACGTATGATTAGATTTCTGAGCGAGCCTTCATGATTTCTCAGATTATAAAAGGAAATGTTGTTCGCTAGGGCATAGGATCTTACTTTATTTCGAATATCATTCGATGGCTCTGCCTGTAGATAGCAATGGTCGATATCAATAATCTTATCGAATCTCCCCGGAATATGATAGCCCAATGCGTTCATTTCCATTTCCTCTCCACTGCGCATATCTTCATCCGTTAACCAGCGTTTATCGGAAAAGGTGTACTCGAGTTTATTTCTGTAATAACTTGTTTCCTTAGATCCTAGTATCGGTTCAATGCCTGTTGTGTCGACCTTTGCAAGTCTCTGAAGGGCATCAACCACACTTTTCTGCTTAAACAGTAGCTGTGCATCGTAGTTGAGATGTTGCCATTTACATCCACCACACACGCCAAAGTGCTTACAAAATGGATCAGTGCGATGCTCTGATGGTTTAACAATATTTTGGATTTTACCTTCGTAGAATTTTTTCTTTCTGCGAAGAAGTTCAACATCTACCACATCACCTGGAACGGCTTTGTCGATGAAGATAACCAGGTCATCTGATTTACCTACTCCCTTACCTTCCTCGGCAATATCAATTACCTGAACGTTACTTAAAAATTTTTTGTCGGACGGAATTTTTTTCATGAACCGCAAAATTAAATATTTTTAATTTAGGAAAGGGCTAATGGATTAGATATTGAAGCAATTCAATTCTATACCCTAAAAAATTGAGGGATATATTGATTTTCGGGAATCAAAGAATTTAGATTTGATGAGATTTTTAAAAATCAAACATCGCATCAATTAAATTCGAAATATCTGAAATTTCACGACTCATGTTAATTTTCTTTACTTAGGTCACAATATACCAATAATTATACCGAAAACCAAATCGGTATAATTATTAATATTGACTTAACACAAATTTATTTTACGGCGGCCTTAACGAGGTA
>JBIHZP010000232.1:0-3097 GCA_044231315.1 Daejeonella sp.
TGACTCAAATTTAGGCTTTTTTACTTCTGGAGGCGGCACTTTAGCTATGGGGATTTCTACTTCAGGCTCCTTTACTAATTCCTCTGCTTTCACTTTCACGTCCGCCTCAGTCTTCTCAGGGGCATCCTTCAATGCAGGATCTCTATTTTTTTCAATTACAGCTGGGGTATTGATATTATCCTTCAAATTTTTTTCTGGAACCTCCTCCTTTGCAGCAATTTCAGCATCCGGAACAACTTCATCCTTTTTATAGGGAATTAAATCCCGGGCAAAAATCACCTTACTAAATAGGGTATCTGCCGTCATCCAAATTGAATCAACCTTGGCCGAATCAGACTCAGAAATAATAACAACATAGGGGTTCAAGGTCACTAAAATGCTTTCATCTGCCTTTTTATACTCTCCAAGTCCGCCTTTCAATATCGCCTTTTCAACGGTATCCATAAAGGTAACATGACCAATAGCCTTTCCATAGCCCACTTTACGATCATAAAATAAGCTATCGCCGGTTAAAGATTTACTTCCCTGACGGTATAAATTATTTTTTCCGAAACGCGCCTGATCATTGCTCGTATTATAGGTCCCACTTTCGGTATAAAGCGTATCATCTTTACCATAAATGTCTGTGGGGCCATAGAAATAAGCGATTTTAGAATTTGAATTATATCGAAGTGTATCGTTTTTAATGATGGCATCTGGCGAGTTGAGCACGACATTTTTTCTAAAATATGCATCCCTCGTAGCGGCAAAATAGTAACCATTGGCACTTGTTAATACATTTTTCCCGTTCACTATTTTCCCCCCACCCAAATATGTCCCAATGCGGGTAGTCATATTATAAGTCAGATTATTGGTGGTAAGCGTGGCATCCCCATCAATAAACCTTATATTGTTGGTTAAAATTGCCAATTTTGTATTGCCGTTATAATTTAGCAAATCAGAATAAATAACGGTACCGGAGGGTTGTGTAATAACCACATGACCATAGGCATCGAAGGTATTGGCCGCTTGATTAAAGTCGGCACTGTCGGCAGAAAGGGTAGAGCCATCCTGCGCAAATACCGGACGAATAATCCTGGCGAACCCGGATGCTTGGAAGCCTTTAATTAACTCCGATGAACGGATTTCAATCTGTCGTCCTTGTGCAAAAACGGCAACTGAAAGTAGGCTAAACAAAACTGATAATAGAAATATTCTCACCATGCAAAAATAGTTTTTTGGCTAAGGATTTTTAATTAAATAATTTTGAGCTTATGATAGCCTTAGAACGCCTGCAAGAATTTATCAAAAAACATGCCCTTTTTCAGGAAAAAGAGCGTTTATTGCTTGCTGTGAGCGGCGGTCGCGATTCTGTGTTGATGGCCAAAATGTTCAAATTGGCAGGATATAATTTCGGAATTGCCCATTGTAATTTCCAATTGCGGGGAAAAGAAGCCGATGAAGATGAATATTTTACAGCAAATCTTGCTTCAGAATTGGGAGTTGAATTTTTTGTTTCAAAATTTAACACGAAGGAATATGCCTCAAAAAATCACGTCTCCATTCAGATGGCTGCACGTGATTTACGCTATCAATGGCTAGAAAATATTAGAGAAGAAAAAGATTATCAATACATCGCACTTGCGCATCATCAAAACGATGTGATGGAAACGATGCTGCTGAATTTAACCCGCGGAACAGGCATTGCGGGATTGCATGGAATATTAGCAAAAAAAGGCAAAATTATTCGTCCCATGCTTTTTTTAAACCGGGAGGAGATTGATCGTATGCCCCCTTTCGAATTCCGTGAAGATAGCTCAAACCTCTCTGCAAAATATGCCCGTAATAAAATCCGGCTGGAAGTCATTCCAGTTTTAAAACAGCTAAACCCAAGTCTCGAGCAAACCTTTGAAGCCAACAGAAAACGTTTTGCCGAGCTTGAAATCATTCTTGATCAACGTGTCGAAGAGCTACGAAATGAACTTTTTAAAAAGCTAGATGAGCAAGAATTTGAGATTGATCTAGAAAAATTAAAAAAATTAGTCCCGCTAAACACCCTATTATACGAACTGTTTCACCCCTATGGCTTTACTGAGGCGATTTTAAGCGATTTGACTGCCTCATGGACAGGTGAAGCAGGCAAGGTATTTAGGTCAGCCACACATGAGCTCTTGCTTGATCGCAATCGAGTTTTGTTGAGCCGCATAAATGAAGAAACTCCGGGGCCTATTTGCATAGAACAGGATAGTGCGTCATGCTCTTGGAATGAACAACAATTTTCAATTTCTGTTATTCCTATCGAAGACTTTAAATTATGCACAGACGCAAAATTGGCACAGCTTGATTATGACTTGCTCAAATTTCCCTTAACAATGAGAAGCTGGCAGCATGGCGATTTTTTCCAGCCAATGGGATTAAAGACAAAGAAAAAATTAAGCGACTTTTTTATTGAGCAAAAAATTAGTCTGAATCATAAAAAAAACATTGCCATTTTAGAAAACGGAAATGGAGATATTATCTGGATTGCAGGATTACGAATCAGCGAAGGCTATAAAATTAGTCCGAACACAAAAAAAGTCTTTATCTTAGAGCAATTGAATTAATATGCAAGAAGTAGAACCAGTATTTTTAGAAAAACAGTTTTTAGGACGTGATCCTAACCGCATTAGCATCCGACTGGTTTTGTCATTATTTTGCTTTGCGGCTTATTATATTTCTGAGCGCCGTGAGCAGAATGCAGATTTATTTTTAGTTGTTGGATTTGGAGTGCTTGTGGCTTCTGTAATCATGATGTTTTTACTTCATTTCAAAACAACAGTCCATAATAAAAGCATTGTTCTTAATGGTTTATGGACCACCAAAATGGTCAAAATAGATTTAAATAGCATTGTTCAGGTAGAACGCAGCAATTATAGCACGTATTTCATCAACAATCCTGTTTATAATCTTCATCAAAAAGGCACGATTCGTTTTTATGCCTCCGGAAAAGATGCCGTAAAATTAACCGATCGCGACGGATTGGTTTATATTATTGGTACTCAACGAGCTGTTGAACTGGAGCAGAGTATCCAACGTGAAATGAAGAAATAGGTTTTTAAACCAGCCCTTTGGATCCTGT
>JBIHZP010000233.1:0-3075 GCA_044231315.1 Daejeonella sp.
AGTGGTTGGCTTAATCGAGCTGCGGGACTTTTAGGACATGAAGCGACGCCATTTCAGGCTGTTAGCATGACAAATTCAATGCCTCGCTCGTTTTATGGAGAAATACCAAGCTTATCAATTAATAACCTTCAGGATTTCAATATTCAACTTCGGGCTAATCAGATGAATACCAATCGGGTGTCTCAAAGTTTTGAAGAATTATATGATCAAACTTCTCCTGGATTGTTAAAATCTACAGGAAAGGAGAGTTTTGAGGCCATAAAAATGTTAAAATCGGTAGATACGAAGAATTATAAACCTGCAAATAATGCGATCTATCCTAACAGCCCTCTAGCTAATTCATTAAAACAGATTGCACAGTTAATTAAAATGGATGTAGGTTTAGAACTTGCGTTTGCCGAATCGGGTGGTTGGGACACACATTTTAATCAAGGCGCTGAAAATGGGGTATTTGCTAGAAATGTGAATGATTTGAGTCTCAGTATCATGGCATTCTGGACCGATATGGCTCAATATCAAGACGATTTAACAGTGATGACGATGACCGAATTTGGTAGAACGGTGAAGCAAAATGGAACGGGTGGAACAGATCATGGACGTGCTTCCTGTAATTTTATTCTTGGTAATGATGTTCGTGGCGGCTTGGTTCATGGTAAAATGGCGCCCCTAGCCATAGAAAATCTGGAAGATGGCCGTGATTTAGCAGTTACCACAGATTTTAGAAGTGTTTTTTCGGAAGTTGCTGAAAAACATCTGATGATATCTAATAAAAATCAGGCTTTATTCCCAGGATTTGATGGTGGAAATATTGGCGTGATGAGAGGGTAGTTTTTTGTGAGCAACAGGTCAAGAACTTGGAATAAAGATCATAACAATTAGAAACCGGTCAACTCTATTCAGCGCTGCAGTATGTACAATACCATCCAGAGATGAATATGGATGCTTTTATAATGAGTCAAAAAGATTAATTGTTTTCGAAACTTTACAACAACAATAATCTGTAAAAAAATAGTTTTTGCAATCGGCGTAAAACCTATGGACAGTATAATTTATATACTTTGGTCTTGTAGCTAGCACAACTATCCTCAATTAATTATAATCTAATCCCCTTCAAATCTTGCTTTCACCTTTCCATTTTAAACCTTTATCTTGGCATTCAAATTAAAATAGCATGGAAAATCATTATTATAATGCGAAAGACCTCAATAAATTCGGAAATATTGCTGAATATCAAAAGGATTTAGCTGATAAATTTTTCTCTTATTATGGAGAAGTTTTTAAGGATGGTCATTTAACGGCTAAGGAGAAATCATTAATTGCCTTAGCGGTTGCCCATGCGGTTCAATGTCCATATTGTATTGATGCTTATAGTAGCGATGCCTTTGAAAAAGGTTATAGTGAGGGCCAAATGATGGAAGCTGTTCATGTAGCCTCTGCAATTAAAGGCGGTGCGGTGCTTGTCCATGGCATGCAAATGATGAATAAGGTCAAAGAAATAAGCATGTAATCTCAAATGATTAAATCGCTCAAAGTTTTAAACCATCCGCTTTCTGACACTCAAAACCAAATTGCTTTGCTTGAAGGAAATCTTTCACATCCATCATTTAAAGAAAAGCTTGCCGAGCAAGGCATGTTTCCTCTAAAATCTTCTGGAATGGAGGTTTTCCAGATTAATATGGGTAAAATGTGCAATCAAACTTGCAAGCATTGCCATGTAGATGCCGGTCCTGATAGGAAGGAAATAATGACGAGGGCTACCATGGAATTATGCCTTCAGGTATTAAAAAAATCAAGCATTAAAACGGTTGATCTAACCGGAGGAGCCCCCGAATTAAATCCTGATTTTCGCTGGTTTGTGGAGGAGTTGAGTAAAATGGGCAAACACATCATCGTCCGCTGTAACTTAACTATCATTCTAGCCAACAAGCGTTTTCATGACCTACCTGAATTCTTCAAAAAACATCAGATTGAAGTTGTTTCCTCATTGCCAAGTTTTACGCAAGACCGTACAGACCGACAAAGAGGAGACGGTGTTTTTGAAGATTCTATTAAGGCGCTGCAAATGCTAAATTTAAAAGGTTATGGCAAGGAGGGAAGCGGTTTGTTGCTAAATTTGGCATATAATCCAGCAGGAGCATTTCTTCCACCTTCCCAAAAGGCATTAGAAAAAGAATATAAATCGGAATTAGCATCCAGATTTAACATTGAGTTTAATCAGCTTTATGTAATCACAAACATGCCTATAAGTCGTTATTTGGATTATCTAATAAGCTCAGGAAATTATGAGAGTTATATGGATAAATTGATAGCCGCATTTAATCCTACGGCAATACAAAATCTCATGTGTCGCAATACAATTTCAGTGGGATGGGATGGTTATTTATATGATTGCGATTTTAACCAGATGTTAGATTTGAAGGTTTCCACGAATGGCTCAATTCACCTTTCTGAATTTAACGCCGATTTGCTCCATTCACGTGAAATTGTTTTAAAACAACATTGTTTTGGATGTACTGCTGGAGCTGGTTCAAGTTGCGGTGGGATAATCTCCCAATAGCTATGAAATTAATTGATTCTGTGGCCTTACTAATTTTTGTTCGTAATCCTGTGTATGGAAAGGTGAAAACGCGTCTTGCGAAAGATATAGGCGATGATAAGGCTTTAGAGATTTATAAATCACTGCTGAAACATACTTTTAGCATCACCCAGAGACTTAATTGCAAGAAATTTGTTTACTATGCTGATGGAATTGTAGAAGATGATATTTGGAATCTTGCCGATTTTTTTAAACGACAACAGGAGGGGAGTGATCTTGGTGAACGAATGCATCACGCAATGAATGAGCTTTTTTTACAGGGTTTTACTAAAGTAATACTTATCGGAAGCGATTGTTTTGAACTAAATACTCTTGTTTTAGAGGAAGCTATTTCTCAATTGGATCAAAATGATGCAGTTTTAGGTCCTGCAAATGATGGAGGCTATTATTTACTAGGTTTAATAGATATCATTCCCGAGCTATTTGCGAATAAAATTTGGAGTACAGATCAGGTTGCAAAAGACACGATTAATGATTTG
>JBIHZP010000234.1:0-3069 GCA_044231315.1 Daejeonella sp.
TGAGCCATAATGCCGGGCATGTTTTTATGAATATGGATGAGTCGATGCGCTCCAGCAATTCGCGGAAGTTGTAAGTTTGGGAAGTTAGCACTCACATAAGTATGCCCATGATTAATGAAATTAATCATTCTCTTGGCAATAAGCTGTGGGTTTTTTGTGTTTTTCTTCGGGTCGTCAAAAATTACAATTCCCATATCTGTACATAATCCGTGGGATAGTTTAGGCTCACTATTACCTAGATAGCCAATGGTTTTTAATTTGACTGCACGTTCTAGTTTTTCACGTTCCAAGATTTCGCCATTTCCCATCAGCATCATGCCTACATCTGCTACATATTTCTCCTCAAAACTTTTCTTATGACGGATGGAAAATCCATCTTTCTTCAAAGTCTGAATGGCCTCAGCTGGAACTTCTCCAATTACAAGACAAAGAATCCGGTTTTTTGGATAGGAAATGGCCCTAGGAAGGTTATTGACATATAAAAATTCATCGAAGCTGGGTGTTACATGATCCGCTTTTTCTGCAACAGTTTTACGTTCAATATTTTCTGTAAAGGCATAAAATTTCTTGATCATGCCAAACTCCTTCAGCTGGAAGTCGGAATGACCATCTCCAATCCCATAAATTTCACCTTGAAGATCGAGCTCCTTTAGCAGGGTGACTTTACCACCCTCATTAGAAAGTGGATTTTTTTCGTCGTAGCCAATTATTTGATCATTACTGTCGAAAATAAAGGTGTTTGCGTAAATATTTTCTTTGGAGATATGGTATGGGAGTACCACGGGAATGATAAATTCTTTAAACCCTCCGGAGACAATCAATACAGAATTTGTATGTTTTTTAAAAAATGTTTTATTTCGTGAAAATGAAGAAGAAACCTTCTTTTTAAGTAAGCTGATCAATTCTTTTAAGTGATCACGATTCGCTTGTAAGAGTCGCACGCGCCCGCTAAGGCTCTCGCGGAACGACATTTTGCCCTCCATCGCTAAATTAGTCAGCTCCTCAATCTTTTGATAGATTTCTTCTTTTTCAGGATGTTTTTTTAGAGAAATACGGGCTAATTCATCTAAGGCCTCCACTTGAGTGAAGGTACTATCGAAATCTATGATATAAAACTGCTTCAATGGAATGATGTTTCTAATTTATTGGGTTTGAAAATGATGACAAGTTTCGCGTATCGCTTCTTTTATTGATTTAAATTCTAAATTTAGCTTCTTTTTGATCTTTTCATTCGAAAAATTTCTTTTTTTGAATGCACTGGATGCGGTTTCCTTCGTTAGGCCATGTTTCTTGCCTGTAAAAATTGTACTAAGTCGGGTGCCTAAATAAGCTAAATGGATCATCCATGGCTTGAGGGCGATTTGCGGCGGATTTTTACCCATATTTTCAGCAATTTCTGAAAATAAATCGCGATAAGTCCAGTTTTCTGCGTTAATGATGAATCGCTCATCCGAGATATCAGAATCCATTAATAAAATCATGGATTTTGCAACATCTTCTACATCAACATAGCCAAAAGAACCTCCTGGGTAATAATTTAAGCCTTTTCGAATGGTCTCAAACAAAGCTCCACTACCCTGATTTCCCGCATTTTTTCCAATGATAATGGATGGATTGACAATAACTGTATTTAAGCCTTCTGCAGCGGCCTTAAAAACTTCCATTTCGCTTTCATATTTGGAGATGGAATAGGCGCTAGAATTGGAGCTATACTCCCAATGATCATATTCTGTAATGAGTTCCTCTTTTTTACTTTCCCCTATAGCTGCTACCGAACTTACATGTAAAAAACGTGAAATATTCATTTCCATGCTTACATTAAGTAAATTGATAGTGCCTTCAACATTTACCCTCTTCAACATCTTTCTATCCGCGGGATCAAAAGAAATAAATGCGGCGCAGTGATACACTTTACTGATGCCTTCCATGGCATCCTTGAGGGCAAAATAATCGAGGATGTCGGCAGTAAACCATTCAATTTCTGTCTCTTTTTCAAGGAGCTTAGGCACAACAGAATTCTCGCGCTTAATGGCCCTAACCTTTTCGCCTTTTAAGATTAATTGTCTGATTAATTCTGAGCCTAAAAAACCGGTGGCGCCGGTAACTAAAATCATCCTGATGAATTTTTATAAATGCTTTCAAAAGTAACTGAATAAACTGATATTTGCTTTGAGTGTAGGCTCAAAAAAAAATATTCTTCATTTTGCCAAAATATAAATTTTGGAGCTGGAAGATTATTACTGTTAATCAATTCACTGGTACAAATTACTTTATGTCATTATCTGATTTTCTTAGTCCCGTTGACTTTAATAGCTTAATTCCAATCGAGGGTTTTTACAGCAGCCATTTAGGGTCGAAAATAGAGGTCTACCATCAAAATTTTCCCGATTTAGAAGGTCATCAGTTCGATGTAGCTCTTATAGGTGTACTTGACGGCAGAAATGCTGGGAATAATTGGGGAACAGCAAAAGCACCTGATTTTTTCAGGAAGAAATTTTATGAATTGAATGAGGGTAATTATTCTAGCCGCATTGTAGACCTTGGAAATATCAAAGCTGGGCACACGGTTTCGGATACTTATGTGGCCTTAAAATTAGTGGTTGCTGAACTTGTAAAACTCAATATTGTACCAATAATTATTGGTGGTGGCCAAGATTTAACATATGCACAGTTTATGGCCTATGAGGAATTGGAGCAAAAAGTCGACCTTTTGGTGGTTGATTCACACTTCGATCTGGATGAAAATCAAGACGATACCATTGAAACTAGCTCAAAATCTTACCTTAATAAAATATTTTTGCATCAACCTAATTACCTCTTTAATTTTAGCAATATTGGGTATCAAACTTTCTTTGTGAATCAAGATAGTTTAAAGTTGATGGATAAGCTCTACTTCGATGTCCACCGTCTTGGTGATTTCAGAAATAATGTAACTGTTGCCGAACCAATTATTCGGAACGCCAATATGCTTAGCTTTGATATTTCGGCTATCCGGTCTTCGGATGCAGCAGGAAATGCCAATGCAAGTCCCAGTGGTTTTTATGGCGAAGATGCCTGTCAGATAGCACG
>JBIHZP010000236.1:0-3064 GCA_044231315.1 Daejeonella sp.
CTTCGTTTGGCTTCATCAAGTAGCATCCCTTCCTTATTCTGCGCCTCCATGCTAAAGGAATTATCGATATAAATGCTCAAAACCTGATTTTGAAAAGAATTATCTTGGGAAGTAGCTGGAATATATGGCCTTGCGAAAGCGAATACAAGAAAGGCAATCCCCAAAATCCTTGAAGCAAGAATTAAACGGTCTTTAAGCTGCCTCTTGGATTGATTTTGTATCTCTACGTTTTTCAAAAAACGCACATTGCTGAAATATACTTTTTTGAATTTCCGAAAATTAAAAAGATGAATGAGAATAGGTATGACGATTGTCAATAAGGCAAATAAAAATCCGGGGGATAGGAATCTCATTAAGAAACAAAATTAATGATAATTAATCAAGTATGAAAGTCTTTTTTTTGGATATGGAATGGCAAGGTTGTTAGCTCTGATCGCGACTCTTATCGCCTGCTCACGCCTCTGGTCGGTGTTGTCACCGTACCAGTACCTTAGGAGTTGCTATCGTACAATCCAACCTTTTTACAAGGACCTTAGGAGAGCTATTTTATTGATCAGGTGACAACACCGACCGCCGGGAAACATTTCTCAATTTAGTGTAATAAAAACCAAGATAAAAGCAATATGAGCCTGTAAATTTTAAAATACCGAAAGCTATCAGTATATTTGCATTCCCCCAATTTGATTGGGCCAAAAATATGAATCTAGTTTTCACACATCACGTACATTTCCATCATCGCTTTGCGGCGATGTAATATATATACGTTTCTACGTGAAACTGTTTCTTAATATTTTTTTTGGTCTGATTAAAACATAAAATTTGAAAACTCTCAAAATAGCTATCCAAAAATCGGGTAGATTAAACGAAAAATCTGTCGAGCTTCTTAAAAACTGCGGTTTAAGCTTCGAAAATTATAAAAGTTCATTAATTTCTAACGTTTCCAATTTCCCGCTAGAAATACTTTTCTTGCGTGATGATGACATCCCAGAATATGTACAAGATGGTATTGCAGATCTTGGAATTGTAGGTGAAAATGTAATTAGTGAAACTGGTGTTGATGTTAGCTTCCTGCAAATGTTGGGCTTCGGCAAGTGCACCTTAAAATTGGCTGTGCAAACGCATAGTAAAATCGAAAATATTGTCGATTTAAATGGCAAATCTATCGCCACCTCCTATCCTGTTATCCTAAAAAAATTCTTAGATCAACAATCTATTCAAGCGGATATTAGAACCATTTCTGGCTCAGTAGAAATTGCTCCAGGTCTAGGCTTAAGTGATGCGATTTTCGATATTGTATCGACGGGCGGCACATTAAAAAGCAATGGATTGAAACCCTTTGCAGAAGTAATGAAATCTGAAGCGGTCTTAATTGGGCGTAAAGGCATTGAAAATGAGGATCTTATTGTCGAGCTAATTCAAAGAATTCAATCAGTGTTACGTGCTAAAGAAACCAAATACGTAGTTTTAAATGCAGAGGCCAAAAACATTGATCAAATTTTAGCTCTTTTACCCGGAGTAAAGAGCCCTACGGTTGTCCCATTAGCCGAACAGGGCTGGGTCGCCATTCATACGGTTATTCCTGAGCGAGATTTTTGGGAAAAAATCAGTCTCCTGAAAGGTGCTGGTGCTCAAGGTATTGTAGTGATGCCAATTGAAAAAATCATCCTTTAAAAGATAAAAACCATGTTGAAAGTCTATAATTTCAAGGATCTTACTCGCAAAGGAATTGAAGAGCTGTGCAAACGTAATAGTGATTCAAATCAGCACATACGTAGCACCGTTACTGACATCATTGATCAGGTAAAAATAAATGGCGATGAAGCTTTACGTAACTATGCCGAGAAATTTGATGGCATTGCATTGAAGAAGCTCTTTTTGGATAAGGAAGAGCTAAGAACTATTGCGCTAGGTGCTGGAGAGGCTGAAAAAAATGCTATCCGACTTGCCTACAACAATATTCGAAAGTTCCATGAAACGCAAATCCCCGCCGAACAAAAAGTCGAGACCACCAAAGGTGTAGTCTGCTGGCGCGAATACAGAGCGATTGAAAAAGTGGGTCTATATATTCCTGGCGGTACCGCCGTTTTACCGAGCACCTTTTTAATGCTCGGCATACCAGCCATCTTGGCAGGATGTAAGGAGATCATCGTTTGTTCACCACCCCAAAAAGATGGCAAAGTGAATGCTTACCTCGCTTTTTGTGCAGAACTTTTAGGAATTGAACGTATTTACCTCGCTGGAGGCGCTCAGGCGATTGCTGCAATGGCTTATGGGACAGACACCATTTTAAAAGTGGATAAAATTTTTGGCCCCGGAAACCAATACGTGACCAAAGCAAAAACGATTATCCAATCCGAAAGTCAAACTGCCATCGACATGCCCGCAGGACCATCAGAGGTGCTTATCATAGCCGATGAAAGTGCTAATCCGGTTTATGTTGCCGCCGACCTTCTCGCTCAAGCTGAACACGGCATGGATAGTCAGGCGGTCTTGGTATCCAATTCTCAGCGCATTATCGATGAAACTATGGTTGAAATCGAGCTCCAAATGGCATTATTACCAAGGGCTGAAATCGCTTCTAAAGCCATTGCTAATTCTTATGCAATACATTGTGCAGACCTTAATGAAGCCATGGAATACAGTAATATTTATGCTCCTGAGCATTTAATCTTGGCAACAGATCAATGGGAACAGATTAGTCCTGAAATTATAAATGCAGGATCTGTTTTCCTCGGACATTTAACTCCTGAAAGTGCAGGTGACTATGCGTCCGGAACAAACCACACCTTGCCAACAAGCTCCTATGCAAGAGCATATTCTGGTGTCTCCGTAGATTCGTTCATTAAGAAAATTACTTTTCAGCACATAAGCCAGGAAGGAATAAATAACTTAGGTCCCGCAGTTGAAATATTAGCAGCTTTGGAGGGTTTACAAGCGCATAAAAATGCAGTCAGCGTACGACTAAAAAACAATCAAAACAGATAAATAATTAAATTACAACACGTAAATAAAATACGATGTTCAACTTACAGAATATACTTCGTAAAAATATCAAAGAGCTTGT
>JBIHZP010000235.1:0-3064 GCA_044231315.1 Daejeonella sp.
TAGGAAGTGTGGCCTTTTTGGGTTTGGTAAATGACCAATGTGATTCATATTTAGCACCCTGCTTAATCCACTTTTCAATTAATTTAATCTCACGAGTATTTAATTTAAGATTAGAATTTGGTGGTGGCATTAATAAGCTTGTGTCTTTTGTTGAAATTCTTAAAAACACCTCAGACAAATCAGGTTTCCCTGAAACAAGTGCATGCGCGCCAGGATTTTCTTTAAGTGCTTTAAAAGCTTCTGCCTCCATATCCAGACGAAGACCTGCCTCCCTTTTATTAGGATCTGGTCCGTGGCATGCAAAACATTTATCCGATAAGATTGGTCGTATATCAAAATTATAACTAATCTGTTCAGGTATTGGCTCTTCGTCAGCTCGATTTAAACCAATATAATTACAAGATTGAACGCTATAAAGTATAGTTACAATAAACAAAAGATAGAATACGATCCTCTTTTTCATCAAAAGATTATTATAAAAAATGATTTAATATATTTTACTATTACAATATACTGACACATTTGAATTATATAGAACATTTAAATCTTTTTTTATTGACGGAAGAGAAAATAAATGATTAACAAGTGTTTTTATTCTTTATATAATTCTTGACTAATAAAATTTTCATTGAAAACAATTAGGGTAAAGTTTCAATTTTTAGCTTTTTGCTTTTCCTGTCTTTTAAAATAACCTCTAAAAAGGAATGAATTTTTTAAAGCTTCCATATTTTGATTAAATCCGTCGGTCCCCATTTGAATATTACTGAGGCTTTTATTGATTTTATTAACCATCATGGTATCTTTAAGTAAGGAGTTTGCCGGCCCCTTTCCTGAATTAATGTCATTTTGAATATCTGACACTACAGTATTGAGTTGAGAAGTTATTAAAAGCAAATTATGGGAAGTTTTATTCAAATTAGATGCTAAAATAGTGTCCTTTAAAAGTATACCCATTGAACCATTACCTTTTTTTAAACCATCAACAATTAATTGAACATCATTACTTACTGAGCTAGCTTTTGAGGCTGCCAATTGAATATTTTTAGCAGAGTTTTTTATATTATTAGCCATTTGATCATCACTCAATAAATCCCAAAGTGCTGAACTGTTGTTTATTCGTTCAACAGTATTTTTTAAACCTGAAACGATAATTGCCACATCATTATTTGTTTGGGATAGCGTGCTTAAAATTTTCTCCGTATCAATAGGTTTTTTACTTGTTAAAAGGTCGCCATTTTTAGCAATTGGAGCATTTAATTCACCCGGAACTATATTTAGGACTTTATTTCCCACCAAACCATCTGTGCCGATAGATGTAATGGCATCCTTACGAATAATATCCTCCATTTTGGTTTCTACAATCATAGTTACTTCAACGGTTGTATCATTTAATATTTGTAATTTTTTAACAGTACCCGCTTGAATACCCGCATAGCGAACATTATTTCCTGGTATTAGTCCCTGAACATTTTCAAACCTGGTTTTTAAAAGATAATTTGATCCAAAGAGACTTCTATTTCTACCGATCATGTATAAAAGGATCATAAGAAATAATAGACCTGTTAAAACAAAAAGCCCAAGCTTAGTATTATTAATTAGTTGTTTCTTCATTTTTTATTCAAAAAACTGTTTAATATTTGGGTCATGAGACTTCAATAAATCTTTATAGGGGCCTGTGATATAGCATTTTCCATCAATTAAAATTGACACGCTATTGCTTGCTAATTTGACACAATTCATGTCATGCGAGATAATTAAGGAACTTGTATTATATTTTTTTTGAATGATTAACATGAGTTCGATAATTTCTTTTGCAGTAATGGTATCTAAACCAGTTGTTGGCTCATCATAAAGAATGATTTCAGGTTTTAGAATTAAGGTACGGGCGAGCGCGATTCTTTTACGCATACCACCTGAGAGTTCAGCAGGCATCATATCAATCGTATGAGCAAGTCCCACATCTTCTAATGCAGTTAGTACTACTCTATCATTTTCGGACTTAGAAAGACCCAAAGAATGCCTTCTTAGTGGAAACTCTAGATTTTCTCTAACAGTCATGGAGTCGTATAAAGCATTACTCTGAAACAAAAAACCCACCTTAGATCTTATTCTATCTAAATTTTCATGGTTTAATTCAGGAATATTTTCACCAAAAACATGAATGCTTCCACTATCAGGTTTCAATAATCCGATGATGCACTTGATTAAAACTGATTTCCCTGAACCCGACTTACCTAAAACAACCATACTTTCTCCGCGATTCAAATCTAAATTGAAATGATTAAGCACTTGATTATCTCCAAATGATTTACATAAATCATTGATTTTTATTACTTTATCACTAGGTCTGTCGGTCAATTGATGATCAATCATTTATAAGTCCCAAATATTAGTTACCTGTACTGCTAGAAGATCTATGATAAATATCATTACTGAAGAAACAACTACAGCCGAGTTTGCTGATCGCCCCACTCCTTCTGTACCTTTATTACTTGTATAACCTTTATAGGACCCAATCAAACCAACTGCGAAACCAAAAAAGAAACTTTTTATAAAGGCGGGTAAAACATCCCCAAAGACTAAATTATCAAAAACTTGACTCCAGAAAAGATTAAAGCTGGTAGTGCTATGAATGTTGACACCTAAATATGCTCCATATAAAGAAATAGCATCCCCAAGCATAACCAAGATAGGAAGCATAAAGGTACAAGCCAAAACTCGTGTAACAACTAAGTACATAAATGGGTTAGTGCCGCTAACTTCCATAGCATCAATTTGCTCAGTAACTTTCATCGAACCTAGTTCAGCGCCAATGCTACTTCCAATTTTTCCGGCAAAAATTAAAGCAGTAATTACTGGACCAACTTCTCTAACTATGGCTATTGCGACGATAGCTGGCAATTGCGATTCAACACCATAGTCAGACATAGAAGGTCTTAATTGCATCGTCAATACAATTCCCATAATAAATGCTGTGAGACCGATTAGTGGTAAAGATTTATAACCAATTACATAACATTGCTTTAAAAACTCTTGAAATTCATAGGGAGGTTTAAAGCCATAA
>JBIHZP010000026.1:0-10170 GCA_044231315.1 Daejeonella sp.
ATTGCATCGATGGCAAAAGCAATGGGTATGGATGCGGGTTTAATTCTTGCTAATTCATCTCTAATACACAAACTTCGAACCTCGCCGGTTTATGCAGGAAGTTCACCACCCTCACCAGGAATTCTTTATGCTTTTGTTCATTCAGAGGAGATTTATAATCAAGAACTTATAAGGCTAAGGAAAAACATTAATTATTTTATAGAAATGGTAAATACGGGTAGTGGATTATCTTTTATTAAAGATTTCCCTGTTTTTCTTGTAAATAATGAAACGCTAGTGGAGGAGTTTATAAAAAAGGAAATAAATATTTCTTCTTTTCCCTATCCGGATCCCCAAGGGAAAAAACTGCACAGAATTGTGCTCAGTAGCGCCCACAAAATGGAAGAGCTCGACTTATTAGCGAATACCATTAATAGCCTAATTGCAAGATAACTTCAATGAACTTTGATTTATTTAGAGCTTCTCAAAAGGAATATCCATAAGTTCAAAGTTTTTCCAACCATTGAAATCAAAATGCCACCATTCATTGCTTAAAACCTTGAACCCATTTTTTTCCATGGTGCTTATTAGTAATTCTCTGTTTCTAATCACCTGCTCAGAAAGATTATTAAAATCTGCAGCAGCTTCAGGGGCAAAGCTGTCATAAGGAGTTGGCATTTCAAGCTCCTTGCCAGTTTTCAAGTTAATTAGGGTCAAATCTATGGCACATCCCCGATTGTGTCTCGAACCATCTTTGGGATTAGCAACAAAACTTTTATCGCTTGCTATTTCATAAAATGTAACCGTTACACTGTAAGGGCGATATCCGTCAAATATTTTTAAGCCAATCCCTGATTTATTTAATTCATTTTGAACGTTCCGAAGAGCTTCCACAACCGGAAGTCGTGCAAAAGCTCTAGCCTGTTTGTACACCGCTTTTTTTGCAAAATTGTTTTTGCTGGCATAGCGGATATCTAATTTTATATTAGGTATTAACTTTTGTATTTCAATAAGCTCCTTATTCCTATCCGATTTTACAGATGATTGATAGGCAGTCATCTCATTGATAATGAGCAAGTTTGTGCCCTTATTTTGTTGCGCTCTCGTTCCGAGGCTAAAAAACAGGAGGATGAATAAAATATAGGTGCGCATTACCTTTGAGATACAATTAGAAGATCTAGATCTTTCATGGGTATATTGAAACGGCTGGAAAGATCTTTATTGGTAAGTTTACCTTGATAGAGATAAATGGCATTCCTAATTCCAGGTCTTTCCCAGATGAGGTTCATTAGTCCCCCCATTTCACCAATATCAAGTATAATAGGTGAAAAAATATTGGTCAGCGCATAGCTTGCTGTTCTGGAAACTCTGGAAGCAATATTTGGAACACAATAATGGATTACATCATGCTTCCTAAATGTTGGTACTTTGTGATTGGTAATTCTTGATGTTTCAAAACAACCACCTTGATCAATACTTACGTCAATAATTACCGAGTTTGGTTTCATTTTACTAACCGTTTCTTCTGTCACAATACAAGGACTACGGCCATGTTCTGCTCGAATTGCACCAATTGCTACATCGCAGCACCAAAGAGCCTTCTCCAGAACAGCGGGCTGAATTACGGAAGTAAAAACACGGCTGCCAATATTGTTTTGTAGCCTTCGCAGCTTATAAAGTGAACTATCAAAAACCTTTACTTCTGCCCCTAGGGCAAGTGCTGTTCTTGCGGCATATTCGCCCACGGTGCCAGCACCTAAAATAACTATTTCGGTAGGAGGAACACCTGTTATTCCACCCAGCATTAAGCCTTTTCCTTCAAAAACATTACTCAAGTATTCGGCAGCAATTAATACGGATGTTGCCCCAACAATTTCACTCATTGCTCGTACCACGCTTAAAACATTGCCTTCATCCCTAAGATATTCAAAAGAAAGAGCGGTAATATTTTTCTTCATCAGTGCGTGAAGATATTCCACCCTTATTGTTGACATTTGAAGAGCTGAGAATAAGATCTGCCCCATTTTCATCATGGCTATTTCTTCTTCCGTTGGCGGCGCTATTTTGATGATGATATCAGCTTTATAAACCTCTTTTTTATCGTAAGTGATTTTGGCACCTTGTTCGCTGAAGTGGTTATCTAGAAAATTAGCTGCCAAACCTGCCCCGGCTTCAATTACAACTTCATGGCCATTTTGAATTAATAGTCCCACAGATAAAGGGGTAAGCGCTATTCTGTTTTCTTGAAATGATGTTTCCTTCGGAATACCAATATAGAGGCTATTTTTTTTTCTTTTAACTTCCAACATCGCCTCTTGCGGTTGCATCATGGCTTGTCTTGCAATGTCTGACAATTCACTCATTTTTTGTGTTTTAATAAGGTTCAGGAAGATACGATTTTTTTGAAAATTAGCTTAGGTATAAAATCAAGACTCTTAATGTTTTTGAGCTGATATTTTTCTTGCGCCCGTTTCATTTTCAATTATTTTTATTTCAATAAAACTGTCTGGCCATAGATTAGGGATCATCTCTGGCCATTCAATAAAACAATAATCTCCAGATGTGAGGTACTCTTCAAAGCCAAGATCGAAGGCCTCAGATTCGTTTTTGATTCGAAAGAAATCGAAATGAAAAATTTTCCCATGTGGGTAAACATATTCATTAACAAGCGAATAGGTCGGACTACTCACATTTTCGAGCATTCCCAATTGTAGGCAAATTGATTTAATCAGGCTTGTTTTTCCGGCACCCATCTCACCCTGAAGTAAAAATATTTTTTCACCTTCAGCGAATTTGAGCAGTGATAGTGCAGCCTCTTTAAGTTTACTCTCGTTTTCAATTAGAATTTCCATTGCTCAAAAATACGGAAAGAATTATTTAGGACTATAAATTACAAAAGGAACAATTATCTCCTCCATCGAAATACCCCCATGTTGAAACGTTTCATTAAAGTAATTAACAAAGTGGTTATAATTGTTCGGATAAACGAAATATCCGTCTTCCTTTGCAAAAATAAAACTAGAGCTCATGTGCAGCTTCGGAAGCATTGCTTCATGTGGGTTTTTAATGTGAAAAACCTCTTTCGGATTATAGTTTAGGTTTTTACCCTGTTTATAACGTAGGTTGGAATTGGTATTTCTATCGCCAACTACTTTTCTTGGATGCTTTACCCTAATTGTACCATGATCGGTGGTAATAATAAGTTTTATATTTTTTTGAGACAGCTTTTTCAATAGTTCGAGAAGTGGGGAGTGCTCAAACCAAGACAGTGTTAATGACCTGTAGGCAGCTTCATCATTTGCTAATTCTCTAATCATTGCCATGTCGGTACGGGCATGAGAGAGCATATCCACAAAATTGTAAACAATCACATTAAGGTCATTTGACATTAAATTATTGATGTTTTCATTGATATTTTTCCCTTGTTCAAAGGTTAATATCTTGTGATATGAATGCTTGCAGTTTTTACGCATCACCCTTTGTATTTGATCGGCAAGAAACTTTTCTTCATAAAGATTTTTACCACCCTCATCTTCATCATTCTGCCACATTTCTGGAAAACGCCGCTCCATTTCTAAAGGCATTAGTCCAGAAAAAATAGCGTTTCTAGCGTATTGCGTGGCGGTAGGTAAAATGCTATAATAGGTGTCTTCCTCTTCAATACGATAATAATCCACTAAAATAGAATTGATCATTTTCCACTGATCATATCTTAGATTATCGATTAATATAAAAAATGTGGGTTTTTTTGGCTCCATGGCTGGAAAAACCTTTTTAGTAAACAATTGATTGGAAGTAATGGGACCAGATTCAGGGTTCTTAATCCACTTGAGATAGTTTTTTTCAATAAATTTTGAAAACTGAACGTTAGCCTCAGATTTCTGCACCGTTAATATTTCGTGCATTCCCTCATCTTCCAATTTCTCTAGAGATAACTCCCAGTAAACCAATTTTTTATAAAAATCTATCCATTCCGAAAAACTAAGATTTTCATTAATAGTCATGCCCAACGCTCTAAAATCTTGACGATAAGCCATGGATGTTTTTTCACTCACAAGGCGTTTATTATCAATCAGTTTTTTTATGGTGAGCAGAATTTGTTTTGGATTTACTGGTTTAATTAGATAATCGTCGATTTTAAACCCAATCGCATCTTCCATCATGTACTCCTCTTCGTTTTTAGTGATGAGCACAATTGGAATATCTGGATCTATTGTTTTTATTCTGGCAAGAGTCTCAAGTCCGGTTAAACCCGGCATATTCTCATCCAAAAAAACTAAATCAAAATTTTCTTTTTTGAAACAGTCGAGCGCGTCATTTCCATTAGTTACTGTTTTGATTTTGTAACCCTTTTCGTTAAGAAATAGTATATGTGGTTTTAAAAGGTCGATCTCATCGTCGGCCCATAATATGGTTGTTTCCTGCATCGTACAGTAAATTTAGCAATTATTAGACCAATGAGATTAATTAAACGTTCATTTGTCATTAAAAATAACAATTTTTGTAGCCTAAGATTCGCATCTTGAATAAGAAAAAAATAATAAATGACCCTGTGTATGGTTTTATCACCATCCCATCTAATTTGGTTTTTGACCTCATACAACACCCCTATGTACAGCGACTTCGCTACATAAAACAGTTGGGGATGACTCATCTGGTGTATCCCGGGGCTTTACATACGCGTTTTCATCATGCATTAGGTGCCATGCATTTGATGGGTTTGGCTATGGAAACTATAAAAAGTAAAGGGCAAGCCATATCTTTTGAAGAGGAGCAGGCAGTAACAATTGCCATTTTACTTCATGATATTGGTCACGGACCATTTTCACATGCTTTGGAACATACCATTGTGGATGGGGTTTCGCATGAACATATTTCCACACTTTTGATGGACAATTTGAATCGTGAGTTTGACGGAAAGCTTGAATTGGCGCTAGAGATTTTCAATAATCGTTATCATAAAAAATTTCTATACCAATTGGTATCCGGACAATTGGATCTGGATCGAATGGATTATTTAAATAGGGATAGCTTTTTTACTGGAGTATCTGAAGGCGTGATCAGTTTCGACCGAATTATTAAAATGCTCGATGTTGTTGATGATCAATTGGTTATCGAGGAGAAAGGCATTTATTCAATTGAGAAATTTTTAATTGCCCGACGCTTAATGTATTGGCAAGTTTATTTGCATAAAACGGTTATTGCTGCTGAGCAAATGCTGGTAAAAATATTGGAAAGGGCAAAGGAATTAAGCCAAGAAGGAAGAAATCTCTTCGCTAGTCCCTGTTTTGCATATTTTTTAAAGAATTCGATCAGCATGCAAGATTTTAAAAATAACCCTTTAAATATCGAGCGTTTTACAAAACTTGATGATAATGATATATTTACTTCTATAAAAGTATGGGTAAATGATGAAGATCTTATTCTTTCAACGCTTTGTTCTCATTTGATAAGTAGAAATTTATACCAGGTTGAAATAACAAATGAGCCTCCATCGATTGATAGAATTAACGATTTGGCAGATAAAGTGACCGATGAGTACGAAATTTCTGACGATGACACCTCATATTTCGTATTTACTGATACCATTAAAAATAAAGCCTACAGTGTGGGCGATGGAAGTATTAAAATATTGATGAAAGATGGCTCTATTCAAGATATAGCAAAGGCTTCAGATAATTCAAATCTGGAGGCCCTGGCCAGAACAGTTCAGAAATACATACTTTGTTACGTAAAAGAGTTAAAAAATGTCAATTAATAGACAAGCAATTAAACTCAAAATTTGTTCGTTAACTTATAACACATAAATTTGCCAGATGCAATTAACTGCACATCAGATTGGAATATTACTTGAGGGAACTGTAGAAGGGGATCCTGGGGTGACCGTAAATCAACTTTCTAAGATTGAGGAAGCAAGTGAGGGATCGTTATCCTTCCTCGCAAATTCTAAATATGAACAGTTTGTTTATCATTCGGGGGCTTCTGTCATTATCGTAAATGATGATTTTTTACCAGCTCATCCCATAAAAGCCACCTTAATTAAGGTTAAGAATGCTTACAGTGCCTTTTCAGTACTTTTAGAAAAGTATGATGAACTTATAAAATTGAAGAAAAGTGGTGTGGAGACACCAAGTTTTATTCACCCGACTGCAAAAATTGGGAAGGACGTTTTTGTGGGTGCTTTAGCATATATCGGACCTAATGTTATCGTTGGTGATGGTAGTAAAATCTATCCCAATACCTATCTGGCAGATAACGTAGTAATCGGTAAAAATGTTACTTTATATTCTGGAGTTAAGGTTTATTTTAATTGTAATATTGGCAATGATGTAATTATACACTCTGGAGCTATTATCGGTGGTGATGGTTTCGGCTTTGTTAAGGGTCCTGAAGGCTCATATAAAAAGGTGAGTCAAATTGGAAATGTGGTCATTGAGGACAATGTTGAAATTGGAGCAAATACTACTATTGATAGAGCAACAATGGGATCAACCATTATTCGAAAGGGTGTAAAATTAGATAACCTAATTCAAATTGCTCATAATGTTGAAATTGGAGAAAATACCGTAATTGCCGCTCAAACCGGAATATCTGGTAGCACCAAGATTGGAGAAAACTGTATTATTGGTGGTCAGGTTGGAATTGTGGGTCATATCAGTATTGCTAACGGCAGCAATATTGGTGCAAAATCAGGGGTAAACAATACGATAAAAGAAGAAAATCAAAGCTGGAATGGTGTTCCTTTAACATCCTTACGTGAATCCTTAAAAGTACAAGTAGTTACAAGGCGTTTACCTGATCTTGAAAAAAGAATCGTAGATCTTGAAAACATTATAAAAAATCGTTTGTTGTAGTCAGTTTTAGTCTGAACAAATCAATACTATGAATGTAAAACAAAGAACAATTAAATCTGAAATATCTGTAAATGGTGTTGGCTTACATACAGGTAAGGCAGCCAAGATGACCTTTAAACCCGCTCCTGAGAATCATGGATATAAGTTTAAGCGTATTGATCTCCCGGGCTCACCAATTATAGATGCAGATGTTGATAATGTAACTGACACATCAAGAGGGACAACCATCACTCAAAATGGGGCAAGTGTTCATACTGTGGAGCATGTATTGGCAAGTTTAGTAGGAACCGAGGTCGATAATGTGATGATTGAGCTTGACGGACCAGAAATTCCAATTATGGATGGTAGTTCAATTATGTTTGTGGAGGCTCTTGAAACTGCCGGATTTATTGATCAAAATGCTTACCGCGAATATTACAGCATACCTCACAATATACACTACTCTGAAGCTGACCGTAAGGTAGAAATGGTAGCGATGCCATTAGATGACTATCGCTTTACCTGTATGATCGATTATAACTCGCCAGTTTTGGGTAGTCAGCATGCAGCCATTACGACACTATCAGAATTTAAGAAGGAAATTGCTTCTTCCCGTACATTTTGTTTTCTTCATGAATTGGAAATGTTGTTAAAGCACGACTTGATTAAGGGTGGTGATTTAAATAACGCAATTGTAGTTGTTGATAAGCAAGTTAGTAAGGATGAATTAAAGAATCTTGCCAAACTTTTCAATCGTGATGATATTGATGTTGCCAGAGAGGGAATTTTAAACAATATTGAATTGCGTCATCAAAATGAACCAGCTCGTCATAAGCTGCTTGATATGATTGGTGATTTGGCTCTTGTGGGTGTACCTTTAAAGGGTCATATCATGGCTGCAAGACCTGGCCATGCAGCCAATATTGCCTTTGCAAAGAAAATTAAGGCACAGATAAAAAAAGAAAAATCCAAAAAAAACATTCAGGTCTATGATCCCAATGCTACACCCTTGTATGATGTAGTTCAGATCATGAACATTTTGCCTCACAGACAACCATTTTTGTTCATTGATAAAATTCTTGAACTTTCAAAATCACATGTTGTTGGTGTAAAAAATGTGACCATGAACGAGGAATTCTTCAAAGGTCATTTTCCGGGTGCTCCTGTTTTACCGGGGGTAATTCAGATTGAAGCTATGGCACAAACCGGCGGAATATTAGTCCTAAGCACTGTTCCAGATCCACGCAATTATCTCACCTATTTTTTAAAAATCGACAAAGTTCGATTCCGAGCACAAGTGCTTCCTGGCGATACTATTGTTTTCCGTTGTGATTTGATGGAGCCTATTCGTAGAGGCATTTGTCAGATGAGAGGTGTGGGTATGGTAGGCGAGAAAGTTGTAGTTGAAGCAGAGATGATGGCCCAAATAATCAGAGTCAAAGAAACAGAAGAAAACGTATGATCCAACCTTTAGCATATATACACCCACAGGCTAAAATTGCCGAAAATGTAGTAATCGAACCATTTGTAACCATATATCAGGATGTTGTTATTGGAGAAGGTACGTGGATTGGATCGAACGTAACGATTATGGACGGTGCCCGTATCGGTAAAAACTGTCGTATTTTTCCGGGAGCGGTGGTGTCGGCTCCACCACAAGATTTAAAATATAAGGGTGAACCATCAACAGTTACAATTGGAGATAATACCATTATCCGCGAATGCGTGACCTTAAACCGGGGTACGGCACTTGATAAAAACACAACTACAATTGGTAGTAATTGTTTATTAATGGCCTATGTGCATGTGGCGCATGATTGTGTCATTGGAAATAACGTAATTATTGCCAACTCAGTTCAGTTGGCCGGACATATTGAAGTTCAGGATTTTGCTTTTATTGGTGGTGCTTCGGCAGTTCATCAATTTGTTTCCATTGGTGCCCACTCCATAATTTCAGGTGGGTCGTTGGTTCGTAAAGATGTGCCACCTTATACGAAAGCTGGCCGTGAACCCTTGTCTTATGTTGGAATTAATTCTGTAGGATTGCGGCGTAGAGGATTTACATCGGACCAGATTAATGAAATCCAAGATATTTACCGAACTATTTTCTTGAAGAAATTAAATATCAGTAAGGCTCTAGATATAATTGAAACCGAACGTGAACCCACTGAAATACGAGATGAAATCCTTGATTTTATACGCAATTCGAATAGAGGTGTTATGAAAGGTTTCGGTAATTCTTAATACCTGAATCTGTTGGATTTACAGTTTATATGAGAATCAGCCTAGAGCATATCGGAAGACGATTTAACCGGGAATGGATTTTCAGGGACGTAAATTATGAGTTTATAATTGGCAATACCTATGCTATTTTAGGCGCCAATGGAGCTGGGAAATCAACACTATTACAGCTTATTTCTGGTAGCTTAACAAGTTCTGAGGGCCATATCAATTATTTTCAGGGAGATTTGCCTATTGATCAGGATCAGATTTTTATCCATCAAAGTATGGCTGCCCCTTATTTGGAATTAATAGAAGAGTTTACACTTTCCGAACTTATCGACTTTCATTTCCGGTTTAAGAAATACCGTGAAGGATTTGATAAGCGAAGTCTCATGGAGCTTCTTGATTTAAAAAATTCTGAATTTAAGGCCATTAAATATTTTTCGTCGGGGATGAAGCAAAGAGTAAAACTTGCGCTTGCCTTTTGCTCCGATACCAAATTATTATTACTCGATGAGCCAAGTTCAAATTTAGACCAGCAGGGGCTTGATTGGTACCTCAATTTGGCCTCTAGCCAGTGTACGGATCGTTTAGTTATTATTAGCTCAAATCAAGAACAGGAGTACAGTTTCTGCCAATACAGAATAAATCTGCAAGATTATAAATAAGCTCATTGAGCTCTAAACTCCATTGCTTCAAGTGTTTTCCTTTGGAAATTTAACAAAATGCCTGTATCTTCGCAATCGATATAATCCAAAACTATCATGGCAAAAGCGTCTGAAATTAAATCAGGAAACATTTTACGTTACAACGGTGAATTAGTGACTGTTGAAGAAATTATTCACCGTACACCCGGTAAAGGGGGTGCATTTTACATAGGTAAATTGCGTAATATCCGTAGCGGTAAAATTGTGGAAGCAAGATTAGGTACTGATGAGCAGGTGCAGATTTGCCGTGTAGAAACTAGTGATTACCAATATCTTTATGAAGAGGGTGATTATTTTGTAATCATGGATAATACCACTTTTGAGCAATTTAGTGTTGAAAAGACTCTTTTTGGTTCGGCTGCCAGATTTTTGAAGGAAGGCATGAATGTAATTGTTTCTTTTGAAAGTGATGAGCCAATTATGGCACA
>JBIHZP010000027.1:0-10148 GCA_044231315.1 Daejeonella sp.
CGATTAAATTTCGAGTTATTCACTATCCGAACCATGGGATTTGCCGGTTACTTCTTGATTGTAGCCGATTTTATTCGTGCGGGACGAGATTTAGGCGTGTTTATTGGTCCCGGAAGGGGTTCAGCTGCCGGATCAGTAGTGGCGTATTGCATAGGTATTACGAATATAGATCCCATAAAATACAATTTGCTTTTTGAGCGTTTCCTGAATCCAGATAGAAAGTCGATGCCCGATATTGATACAGACTTTGATGATGCTGGGCGCCAGAAAGTAATCGATTATGTAGTAGATAAATACGGTAAAAATCAGGTAGCACAGATTATCACCTATGGATCGATGGCTGCTAAATCGAGCATAAAAGATGTGGCTAGGGTGCTTGATTTGCCTCTCGCAGAATCAAATATGCTCGCAAAGCTAGTCCCGGACCGCCCTGGAACCAATTTAGTGCAGGTCATGACCGCTCCAATTGACACGGTTAAAAAAGAGCAAAATCCTGAAGATTTTGAGAATATTAAAATCCTCCGCAAAATTCTTGATGATGGGAAAACCCTTCAAGCAGAAGTTTTGAGAGAAGCGATGGTATTAGAAGGTTCAGTAAGAAACGTAGGTGTGCATGCTGCAGGAATTATTATTGCCCCTTACGATTTAACCGATATCATTCCTGTTGCTACATCCAAAGAATCAGATTTATTAGTAACCCAATTTGATGGTCGTGTAATTGAAGATGCTGGAGTAATTAAGATGGACTTTTTAGGTCTAAAAACCCTAACCATTATTAAGGATGCATTGCGCTTAATTAAGCAAAATCATGATGTTGATATCGATATTGATTATATTTCATTAGAAGATCCCAAAACCTTTGAGCTTTATCAGCGCGGGGATACTAATGGAACTTTTCAGTTTGAAAGTGATGGTATGAAAATGTATCTGCGTGATTTAAAGCCAGATAAATTTGAAGATTTGATTGCAATGAACGCGCTATACCGCCCGGGACCAATTGAATATATCCCTAAATTTATTAATCGTAAACATGGTCGCGAGGAAGTTAGCTACGATTTGCAGGATATGCAGGAGCACCTCGAAGAGACTTACGGGATCACGGTTTACCAGGAGCAAGTGATGCTTTTATCCCAAAAGCTTGCCGGCTTTAGTAAGGGTGATGCCGATGTATTGCGAAAGGCAATGGGTAAGAAGCAGATTGAAGTGCTCAATAAAATGAAATCGCAGTTCATGGATGGCTGTAATTCAAATGGGCATGATGCCAAAATTGCAGAGAAAGTATGGACAGACTGGGAAGCCTTTGCGGAATATGCATTCAATAAATCTCACTCCACTTGTTATGCTTTTGTAGCCTATCAAACAGCTTATTTAAAGGCTAATTACCCTTCCGAGTTCATGGCTGCGGTACTTAATAATCAGAATAACATCGAAAAAATATCTTTCTTCATGGAAGAATGTAAACAGATGGGCATTTCTGTTTTGGGTCCTGATATCAATGAGTCGGAAATGAGTTTTGTTGTAAATAAAAAGGGGGAAGTCAGGTTTGGTATGTCTGGCATGAAGGGAGTGGGAGAAAAAGCTGTAGAAAGTATTGTTGAGGAGCGTAATCAAAACGGACTATATACAAGTATTTATGATTTTGCTCGTCGCTCAAGTTCCCGTTCAGTAAGTAAAAAGGTTTATGAAAATTTGGTTTATGGTGGGGCGTTTGATTGCTTCGGACAAAAACGGTCGACTTTCTTTTTTAAGCCTGATGGAAGTTATTATAATGGAATAGAACGACTAATTAAATACAATAATGATTTTCAAAATAGCTTAAATTCTTCACAAGCCTCCTTATTTGGTGGAACTAATGATGCGGAGATCTCAGAGCCGCAGATGCCTGATTGCGAAGAATGGGGTTTAATTGAAAAATTGAAATATGAAAAGGAATCTATTGGTATTTATCTCACTGGGCATCCTTTAGACAATTATAAGTTTGAGCTGGATCATTTCTGCTCTCATCAGGTGAAGCATTTAAGCTTGGTGAATCGTATGAAGGGCACCGAAATACGTCCTGAGGATCAAGATGAGTTTAAGAAAATCAGTAACCGTGATTTAATTGTCGGCGGATTAGTTTCTGCCTCTAGGCATGGCACCACGAAAACAGGTAAGCCTTTCGGGACCTTCATGTTTGAAGATTATGGCGAGACCTTTGAAGTTGCGCTTTTTGGTGAAGATTATATCAAGTTAAAACAGTATCTTGAGATAGGCCTTTTTCTTCAGCTACGCGGAATCGTAACGGAAAGGTTTAAACAAAAAGATAATTGGGAATTTAAGGTAAGTAGCATTGTTTTGCTATCTGAATTGAGGGATAAAATGTCAAAAAGTCTGACAATACAGTTGCCTCTTACAGAATTATCTACTACATTCATTAATAAAATGGATGAAATTATTAGATTGAATACCGAGCAGAATGAGAATAGAAATTGCCAGTTAAAATTCATGATTATGGATTATGAGGAGGAAACGATACTTGAGATGCCTTCTAAAATGGTAAGAATCAATCCGAGCAATGAATTTTTAGATGAAATTTCAAAAATGATTGGAGTTCGCTATAAGTTGAATTAGTGTCACATTAGCAGTCTAAATTTGTGGCAGGAATATTGAATACTATATTTGAATTATAAACAAGAAAATTTATTATTATGGCATTAGAATTAACAGATGCAAACTTTGACGAATTAGTCCTTAAATCTGATAAACCTGTATTGGTTGATTTCTGGGCAGAATGGTGTGGTCCTTGCCGTATGGTAGGTCCGGTTGTTGAGGAACTTGCAAAAGAGTTTGAAGGAAAAGCGGTTGTTGGAAAAGTAAATGTAGATAACAACCCAGGAATTTCAATGCAATTCGGAATTCGTAATATTCCTGCTCTTCTTTTTTTTAAAAATGGAGAAATTGTTGACAAGCAAATTGGTGCTGTGCCTAAATCTGTTCTAGCTGAGAAATTAACTAAGCAGTTGGCCTAATTAATTATATAGCCTTTTAACAAAGAAGCTCCTGCAGGTAATCTGCAGGAGCTTCTTTGTTTTATTTCTAAATAAAATATGATTTTATATTCTTAATACTTATTTCCAATAATCTAAGTATTCAGTCGGAATTTGCTTTTCAAGCATGTTTTTATAAATGTAGCGTACATTATCTTGATTGCTATGTCTTGCTTTTTTTCCACCCCAGCCATGTCTTTCGCCTGGATACAGCATAAATTCAAAATTCTTGTTCAGGTCTTGAAGTTTGTTTATTAGTTGAATACTATTTTGCATGTGGACGTTATCATCCATCGTACCATGAACAATTCGCAGATTTCCCTTCAGCTTATCGGCATAGGTCATAGGTGATGTTAGGCGATATCCATCAGGGTTGTTTTGTGGTGTTCCCATAAAACGCTCAGTATAATGTGTATCATATAAACCCCAATCTGTGACAGAATAATTAGCGATACCATGTGTAAATACATCGGCACCGTAGGTAAGGGCCATTGCTGTAATATATCCACCAAAGCTACCACCAGTAATTCCAATTTTTGTTCCATCCACGTAGGGTTTTGATTTTAGTAGAGATGCGGCATCCATATAATCTTCAATTTCATATTTACCCATGTTTCGGTAGATGAAATCCATTCCAGTTTTACCCAAATGACCAGAGCTACGATTATCGATTGCTACCTGAATAACACCCTCTTTTGCCCACCAGTAGGTTTGGCCAAGCGGACTCTTCCAACGGTCGTACACTGTACCGGCATCTGGCCCACCGTAAATAGATATCCAAACAGGATATTTCTTTGTCTGGTCAAAGTTAAGTGGTAAAGTAATAGTCATAGGTAGTTCAAGCCCATCGCGTGTTTTATAATAGCTAAGCTCCGTTTTGGGAAGCAGATAGGAATCAAATGCAGCACCTTTTGAATCGGCAAGCTCACGGATGATATTACCTTTGTTATCTAATAGAGCAGATTTTGGTGCAGTGTTTAAATTAGAATAGGTAGTGATGAAATATTTTCCATCCGGAGAAAGATTAATTTGATGATCATAATTACCGAAAGTTAATCTAACAGGCTCATTGGCGCCTTTTAAGCTCACTTTGTAAAGATCATGTCTCGCAGAATTCTCTTGTCTTGCCGTGAAGAATATCTCTTGATTTTTCTCATCAACTAATAATAATTGAGCTACTCGCCAGAATCCGGAAGTGAGTTGTTTTTTTAATTTGCCCTCTAGGTCATAATAGTAGTAATGACCCCAGCCACTTTTGTCGCTTTTTAGGATGAAGCCACTTCCGTTTTTCAGGAAATACATGCCATCAAACCAATCAACCCATGTTTTTTGTGTTTCCTCATGAATAATTCTTTTTGCACCATCCATTGGGTTGACACTGTAAATGATTAGCTTATTTTGGTCGCGGTTCATCCACTGCATCCATAAGGTTTTGCTGTCGGCCATCCAGAATGGAGTTCCAAAATACTGATCGTTCTTTTCATCAAAGTCGGCCCAAACTATTCCCTGTAACCCTAAATTGACAAGACCCATTTTGACTTCTGGATTTTTATCGCCAGCTTTTGGATACCTTGTATTTTCTAGAAAACCATGTTGTCCACTTGAATTATATATTGGAAATACGGGAACTTTTGAATCATCAAAACGCATAAAGGCAATACGTTTACTATCCGGACTCCACCAAAATGCTTTATAACGTGTTGGTCTGCCAAGAATTTCCTCATAATAAACCCAAGAAGCCCATCCATTGTAAATTAGGTCTGACCCATCGGTAGTGTACCTAGTTTCAGCACCTGAATTGATATCTATTGAATAGAGATCATTATTTTTTGTGAATGCTACTTGGCTTCCATCTGGCGATAATATTGGGTTTTTCTCCACAATGCTGTCTCTGGTTAATTGCTTTTCAGCACCTTGAGCATCTTTATAGAAAACATCATTGCTTTTAACTCGTACGGAAGCTTCATTAACTTGTGCTGGCGCGGATTGAACCGAGGTTCCTGTACGCGCATCAACAGTATAAGGCTTACTTTGCTTAGCCTCCATTCTGTATTCAATGTAGTGGCTATTGTCGGCCCAGCCTCTGTAAACAGGTAATGGGTTAAGAATGTCACTCGCCGGCTTGTTAAAAACCTCTTCAAAGCTCAAGTCTTTTAATTGTGCACTTGAAGAAAGTGATAAAAGCAATAATGTTGTAAATAAGGTAAAACTGAATTTATTAATCATCGTTAGATTATTAATTAGGGTTATATAATTGATTTTTTATTGATTTAGCCTCTTTAATTAAAGCCTCAACTCGAAGTTAAATCTTTTTTTTTAATCAAATGCAAGGAAGGTGTTTTTATTCTTTTATAATTAATTTAATGCTCTTCGTTTTTACCATTCTTGCATTTTGGTCTAAATTTATCTTATTTTAGGGCATGGTTCCCGATTTTTCAAATTATAAAGAACTTCAAGATTTTGGCAATCTCGAATTGCTATCTCAGCAGGTTGTGGAGGGGTTCATTACAGGCTTACATAAAAGTCCTTTTCACGGGTTTTCAGTTGAATTTGCCGAGCATAAACTTTATAATGCCGGTGATTCTGTCAAAAATGTAGATTGGAAATTATTCGGGCGTACAGATAAGCTATTCGTTAAACGTTTTGAGGAAGAGACTAATTTGAGGTGTCAAATAGTATTGGATGTGTCTTCATCTATGTATTATCCGGACAAAAAGTTCAATAAGCTTTTGTTTTCTGTTTATGCATCAGCTTCCTTGATGTACCTGCTTAAAAAGCAGCGTGATGCTTTCGGACTTAGCTTTTTTTCAGAACAGTTGGAACTAACAAGCGCTGCTAAATCGACTACAGCACATCAGCAATATTTATTTTCAGAGTTAGAAAAGCTAATGAAAAGAAATGCAAATGGTAGTCGCACCGATGTAGCCTCTGCATTGCACCAAATTGCTGAGCAAATTCATAAGCGATCGCTTGTGATAATTTTTAGTGATATGCTCGACGGGGAGTCTGAAGATGGCTTGAATAAAATTTTTGCGGCCCTGCAGCACCTTAAGCATAATAAACATGAAATTATTTTATTTAATGTACTCGACCATAAAATGGAGTTGGCCTTTGAGTTTGAAAATCGTCCGCATACCTTTATAGATATTGAAAGTGGCGAAGAGATTAAGCTTCATCCTAATAATGTGCGAGCTTCATACCTTGAAGCCATAAATCTGTATCATAAAGAGATCAAACTAAAGTGTGCACAATATAAAATTGATTTTATTGATGCGGATATTCATTCTGGGTTTTATCAAATTCTACATTCTTATTTGATTAAGCGTGCTAAAATGGGCTAGATTGGTTTAATTTATTTTTTTGATAAAAAATGAGCCTTTGAATTTCATTTTATGTAATTTCAATTTTAAAATAGAGCATCATGAAAAATATTTTCCTATCCTTATCTTTTCTGATTTTGTTGACTAGTATGCAAATTCAGAAATCTGACAAAATTATTTTCTTTGGAGATTCAATAACGCAGGCTGGTGTTAACCCTGGTGGTTATATTTCAATGATGCAGGATAAAATTAAACAAGGTGCTGCACCTAAGTATGAGCTTATTGGCTCTGGTATTGGTGGAAATAAGATTTACGACCTGTATTTGCGTCTTCAGGAAGATGTTTTAGATAAAAAACCTGATGTTGTTGTCATTTACATTGGCGTGAATGATATTTGGCACAAACAAGGTAGCCAGACAGGTACAGACCCAGATAAGTTTATTGCCTTCTATGCCGCAATTATAAAAAAACTGCAAGCTTCGAACATCAAGGTGATTGTTTGTACACCGGCAGTAATTGGTGAAAGAACAGATTTTAGTAATGCTATGGATGGAGATTTAAATCAATATAGCCAGATGATACGAAATTTAGCAAGCACTTATGCTTGTGGGCTAATAGATATCCGTAAAGCCTTTCTGGATTATAATATGGCCAATAATCCTCAGAACAAGGAGTCAGGTATTTTAACATCAGACCGCGTGCATTTAAACCAAGCTGGAAACCAAATGCTTGCGGATCTTATGTTTAAGGGGCTTTCAAAATAAAAATGCTCCGAATTATTTCGGAGCATTTCTGGAATTTATCTTCTCTTGTTGCCGAATCTTTTATTCGGACTTCCACTCATTGGGGCTGCACCTGATGACGGTTTTCCTTTTTTGGCAGATCCACCTTTTTTCTTGGTTGATTGGCTCATCATGAAAGATGCGCCACGCATATGATAGGGTTGATCATCTGTCACAGGGATTTCCTTACCAATCAATTTCTGGATATCCTTTAAATATTCCATTTCCTCCTCATCGCAAAATGAATAGGCTATACCACTTGATCCGGCACGTCCAGTACGTCCAATACGGTGTACATAGGTTTCAGGCACGTTTGGTAATTCATAATTGATTACGTGTGAAAGTTCATCAATATCAATTCCTCTCGCTGCAATATCTGTCGCAATTAAAGCTTTAATTTGTCCGCTTTTAAAGTTTGACAATGCTTTCTGACGTGCATTTTGTGATTTATTTCCGTGTATCGCTTCAGTTTTTATTCCCGCTTTTATAAGGTCTTTCGTTATTTTGTCGGCACCATGTTTAGTTCTACTAAAAATTAGCGCAGACTTAATGTTTTTATCGCTGAGGATATGAATCAATAATTTTTTCTTATCGTTCTTCTCTACAAAAAATAGAGATTGATCAATGGTATCTGCAGTACTAGAAACTGGTGTAACTTCCACTTTTTCTGGATTTACCAGAATGGTATTAGCCAATTTTTGTATTTCATCAGGCATTGTAGCCGAGAAAAATAAAGTCTGACGTTTCTGTGGAATCTTGGTAATGAGCTTCTTTACATCATGTATAAAACCCATATCGAGCATGCGGTCTGCCTCATCAAGCACAAAAATCTTCAAGTAATGCAATTGAACAAATTTTTGATTGATCAAGTCCAGTAACCTTCCAGGAGTAGCAATAAGAATATCAACTCCTGATTTTAAGGCTGAAACTTGAGATCCCTGCGATACTCCGCCAAAAATAACTGCGTGCTTCATGCCTGTATGACGGCCATAAGCAGTAAAACTTTCACCAATTTGTATGGCTAACTCACGTGTAGGTGTTAAGATCAGACATTTTATTGCTCTTGGTCCCTTATCGAATATTTTTCCTCCTTCTAAAATCTGAAGAATTGGAATGGCAAATGCTGCGGTTTTTCCAGTTCCGGTTTGAGCACAGCCTAAAAGGTCTTTACGTTCTAATATGATGGGTATTGATTGTTCCTGAATGGGAGTGGGGTTAGTATAACCCTCTGTTTTCAAAGCCTTTAAAATAGGCTCTATTAGGTTTAATTCTTCGAATGACATGTATTGATTTTACATTGCTGCTTAAAATGCCAGCAATTTTATATTTCCGCAAAGGTACGGATTTAAATGATAATGTATGGATTGATGAAAATAGCGGCTAGTGCGACTGGTGAAATTCTATTGCTTCGATAATGATTTCGCAGGCATTAATGATCTCATTATCAGTGATTATTAAGGGAGGAGCTATCCGCATGGCCGTATCGCAATGTAAAAACCAATCAATAATTATCCCATTTTCAACGCAACGTTTACTTACCTTTTCAACTTGTTCGAAGCTTGTTAACTGTATACTTAACATAAGTCCTTTGCCTCTGATTTCTTTAATTTCTTGATGTTGTAGGCATTTTCTGAAAAGCGATTCTTTTTTAGGTACATCCTCAAATAGATTTTCATCTAAAATTACCTCCAAATTTGCAAGTCCCGCAGCGCAACTTACTGGATGCCCACCGAAGGTGGTAATATGCCCTAAGATTGGATTTTCCTTTAAAACGCTCATGATCTCATTGCTTGAGATAAAAGCACCTATTGGCATTCCTCCACCCATTCCTTTCGCTAAAAGTAATATATCAGGTTTTATGTCAAAATGTTCAAAGGCGAATAATTTCCCTGTCCGACCAAATCCTGATTGAATTTCATCCAAAATTAGTAAAGTGTTAGTTTCATCGCATCGTTTTCTCAAACTTTGCATATAATTTATATCGGGAACAATTACCCCTGCTTCTCCTTGTATCGTTTCCATAATTACAGCTGCAGTATCGGTGCTAATTGCGTCGAGATCAATCAAATTATTGAATTCGATGAATCGGATGCCAGGTAAAAGGGGTCTGTATGCTTGTTTATAGTGTTCATTCCCCATTACGCTAAGCGCCCCTTGGGTGCTACCATGGTAGGAGTTTTTGCAAGCAATAATTTCTGCTCTTCCTGTAAAGCGTTTAGCGAGCTTCATGGCACCCTCAGTGGCCTCGGCTCCAGAATTTACAAAATAAATAGAGCTTAGAGTGTTGGGTAAAACAGAGACTAATTTACTTGCAAATTTTATTTGTGGTGCTTGGATGTATTCACCATACACTGTGAGGTGAAGGTATTTGTCGGCTTGATCCTTAATTGCCTGAATAACCTTTGGGTGTCTATGCCCGGTATTGCTGACGGCAAATCCAGAAACAAGATCCATATAGCTCTTACCTGTATAATCATAGAGGTACATACCCTCTGCGCGGTCAATTTCTAATAGACGTGGCGAAGAAGAAGTTTGTGCGGTATTAAGTAGAAAGAGCTGTCGTGGACTAAGCATTCCCAAAAATACACAATTTTAAAGCTTCTTAAAATTAGGCTTTAATATTTATAAGTTTAAAAGGCTTTATTTATTCGTTGACTTACGACGGTGGTTTAGTTGCTTAATTAAATGCTCTCTAAATTCGCGTTCTGCTTGGTATAGAAGCAGGATTTTTTCTGCAGAAATAGTTTTAGAATAGAGTTTTTTATATTTCTTCTTTAAATCAAGCATTTTGCTTTCATAGGCTAGGTCTAAGTTGATTTTATCGTTAGACTCAAGGTCAGTACGTAGTCTTTCCTCTCTTCTTTTCTTCATCAAGAGCATCAATTCTTTTTGGTAGCTGTTATAAACTGGCCAAAAATTCTGTGCTTCTTCGGTACTTAAATCTAGTTTTTTAGTAATAAAAGCAATTTTTATAGCTTCAATCTCCTCATAGCGTTCGCTTTTTGGTTGTGCAAATAGTG